>CAIQJD010000578.1 GCA_903872005.1 uncultured bacterium
CGGCGCTGCTGGGCGCGGCCGGCCAGTTCGGCATCTTCGGCACGCTGATCGTGGCGACCCTGCTCGGCTTCGACATCAAGCAGGCCGCCTCCATCGGCATCATCGGCTCGGCCGATGGTCCCACGTCCATCTATGTCGCCTCGGTGTTGGCTCCCGACCTGTTGGCTCCCATTGCCGTGGCGGCCTATTCGTATATGTCGCTGGTGCCAATCATCCAGCCGCCGGTCATGCGCCTGCTGACGACCAAAGAGGAGCGGCGCATCCACATGCCCTACGCCGAGAATCCGCCTTCTAAGACGGCGCGCATCCTCTTCCCCATCGCCGTGACGCTGATCGCCGGCCTCCTCGTCCCTCTGGCCGCGCCGCTCATCGGCATGTTGATGTTTGGCAACCTGTTGCGCGAAGCCGGCGTCGTGGAGCGCCTCTCCAAAGCTGCCCAGAACGAGCTGGCGAATATCGTCACCATCTTCCTGGGGCTGGCCGTCGGTTCCACCATGGTCGCCGATTCGTTTCTCAAGTGGCGCACCATCCTCATCATCGGCATGGGGCTGGTCGCGTTCATCCTGGATACCGCCGGCGGCGTCTTGTTCGGCAAGCTGATGTGCGTCCTTTCCGGGCGCACGATCAACCCGCTCATCGGGGCGGCCGGCATCTCGGCCTTCCCCATGTCGGCGCGCGTGGTGCATAAGTTCGCCCAGGAAGAGGATTTCACCAATTTCGTCTTGATGCACGCCATGGGCGCCAATACGGCCGGCCAGATCGGTTCGGTGATGGCCGGCGGCATCGTCCTGGCGCTCCTGGCAGGGAGATAGGAGCCGCATGGTCGAGCAGTTGTCCCTGTTCCCCGACCTGGATCAGCCGGCCGAGCCGCCGCCAGCCGAGCCGGCCGCCTTCAAGACTCATCTGACGGCGCGCGCCTCGCTGCGCGATGCCGTAGACGAGTTCGACCGCGCCATGAAGCTCAAGGGCTTCACCGAAAACACCATCGCCGCGTTCCGCGCCGACTTGCGTATCCTGGCCGGCTATCTGGGGAATGAGCGCGCCATCGGCGCTATCTCGACCCAGGACCTGAACGGTTTTCTGGTCTATCTGTTGCGCGAGCGCGGCCGGCCGTGCAACGCCAAATCCTATGCCCGCCGGCTGACCACCGTCAAGGTTCTCTTCGCCTGGCTGGCCGAGGTGGG
Source organism: uncultured bacterium (assembly GCA_903872005.1). The sequence goes on from CAIQJD010000578.1 coordinate 1,185, forward strand.
GGCGCGGGGGAGCGACCCGGCTCAGGCGTTAGTGCACCACACCTTCACCACGCCGCTGGCACGCCCCCTGAGCGAGGCCGAAATCGAGGAACTGTTGGCGGCGGCCGGCCGGCTGGCGGCCAGCGACGACCCCGACCCGCGCCCGCTGCTCCTGATCCAGCTTCTCCTCGCCACCGGCATGAAGAAGAGCGAAGTCATGGGCATCCACCTGGCGCACCTGGATGTGAGCGATGCGCAACACCCGACGGTGCATATCCGCTATGCCGAAGCGCGCCAGTTTCACAAGGAGCGTACCCTGCGTCTGCCGGCCGATATTCTCTCGGCCCTGCGCGCCTATCGCGCCAAATATAGGCCGGCCGAGCGCCTCTTTGAGTGTACGGCGCGCAACCTGGAGTACGTGTTGCGCGATACGGCGCGCCTGGCCGGCCTGACTGGCGTCTCGTTCGAGGAGCTGCGCTGGACGGCGGCGCTGCGCGACTATCGGGCGGGCATGCCGGCAGAATCCCTCCGCAAGAAGCTGGGACTCTCCAAGCTGCGTTGGCGTGATACAGAGGAGAAGTTGGAGCGTCTGGCCGAGCCGGCGCGCTAAGGGCATTCCGGCCGGCGGCGCGTCCGTAGCATCGCCCCTTGTGGGCGTCTGGGGTTCGGACGGCCACAAGGGCCGATGCTACGATAAGGAGCGGTGCGCCAGGGGCGTACCCTACGGAGGGTTTATGGAACCGACAACATCTATCGCGGAACGCGCCGCGTCGTGGCGCGCCCACTTCGAGCCGGCGCTCCTGGTCGAGCGCGGCGGGCTGATTGAGGCCATCCACTGCGGCGCGGTCGCCGTCGTGGCTCCAGACGGCAATCGGATCGCCTCCCTGGGCGACCCGGACGCCATCTACTACCTGCGCTCGTCGGCCAAGCCGCTGCAGGTTTTGCCGCTGATCGAGAGTGGCGCGGCCGACCATTTCGGCTTCACGCCGCGCCAATTGGCCGTGATGGCCGGCTCGCACAGCGGCAGCGATGAGCATGTCGCGGTCGTCGCCTCCATCCTGGAGCGCATCGGCCTGGACGAGGGCGCGCTGGCCTGCGGCGTGCAGACGCCCCTGGGTCGCGAGGAGACCCTGGCCCTCGACTTGCGCGGCGAGAAGCCGCGCCAGATCCACAACAACTGTTCCGGCAAGCACGCCGCCATGCTGGCCCTGGCGCGCTTCCGCGGCTATTCCATCGAAGGCTATTACCGGCCGGCGCACCCGGCCCAGGGCGAAATCATCGCGACGCTGGCCGGCCTGGCCGATTGGCCGGCCGAGCAGATTGTCGTCGGGGTGGATGGCTGCGGCGTGCCGGTCTTCGGGCTGCCGCTGCGCGCCTCGGCGCTGACCTTCGCCCGGCTGGCGAACCCGGCCGGCCTGTCCGCACCGCGCCAAAGCGCCTGCCGGCGCGTCGTCGCCGCCATGCAGGCCCATCCAGTGATGGTTTCCGGCCACGGGCGCATCTGTACGGTGCTGCTGACGACCCTGGCCGGCAAGATCGTCGCGAAGGGCGGCGCGGAGGGGTTCTACACCTTCGGCGTGCTGCCGGGCGTGTTGGCCGGCGCGCCGGCCGGCCTGGGCGTGGCGCTCAAGCTGGAAGACGGCGAATCGCGCCGCGGCGTGACGCTGCTGACCCTGGAGGTCATTCGCCAGTTGGGCCTGGCGGACGATGCGGCCTGGGCGACGTTGCTGCGCCATTTCCCGTATGCGGTGAAGAATCTGCGCGGCGAGGATGTGGGCCGCGTCGAGCCGGCGTTCCAGTGGTAGCATGGGTAGAAGACCTCACAGGTCTTGAAGACCTGTGAGGTACCAGCCAGCGGGCAGCGTAGGTTGCGAAGGCAAGCCTTCGCAGTCCAGAAGCGGCTATGGATTGGGAAGGCTTGCCTTTCCTGACCAGATAGAGAGAGACGCATACATCGTATGACACGCCCTATCCCGCAAGACCCCGAAACGCCGGCCGACGCGCTGCGCCAACGCATTGGCGAGGCGGAAGTCCGCCTGACCAACCTGCGCGGGGCCGGCGCCGACGCGCTGACGCTGCTGCGCCTGCTGGACGAGATGGATGCCGGCCACGCCGAGCTGGCTGCCCTGGGCGCCGACCTGCGCGCCGAAGAGAGCCGCATCGGGACGCTGCACAGCATCCTCCGCAAGAAGAAGGGGCTGCTGCTGCGCGAGCTGCGGGCGGCCGGCGGTCTGGCGGCGCGGCGCGCCGAACGGCAGCCGGCGCCGGCGCAATGGTGGTGGTTCCTCGACGCGGCCATGGCGGCCGACCGCCGGCGGGCGCTGCGGCGCTATCTCATCATCGCCGGCGTCATCCTGCTCCTGGTCGCCGGCGCAGCCTTCATCTATGCGCGCTTCTTCCGCCCCGACCCCCTCACGGTGCAGCTCTACCAAAATCAACTCACGGCGCAGCAGCGCGTGCAGGACGGTCGGTGGGCCGAGGCGGCGACGCTCCTGGCGCAGAACATGGCCCTGGCTCCCACGGAAGCGGAGTGGCCGATCCGGCTGGGCGCGCTGCGGATGCTGGGCGGCGATGCGCCGGCGGCCGCGTCTCTTTTCGAGAGCGGCCGGCGACTGGCGCCGGACGAGCTGACCTTCCTGCTCTTGCGCGGCCAGGCATACCTGGAAGCGAATGCCTTCGCGCCGGCGCGCGCTGACCTGGAGCAGGCGACGCAGGCTGAACCGCAGTCGCCGGCGGCCTTCTTCTACCTGGGGCGGGCGCTGGCCGGCCTGAACGAGCGGCCGGCGGCCCTGGCGGCGTATGAAGAGGCCAGCCGGCTGGCCTCGGCGAGCCGGGGGAACGAGACGATTTTCGTGATGGCGCGGCTGGAAATCTCGTCGCTGTTGCAGTCCCCCGGGCCGGGCGCGCTGGCGACGCCGCAATAAGTAACCGTTTGGATCATGAAAAGCGCGAAAGGGAGAGCCTTTTCGCGTCCTTTTGTCACTTTCGCGCGCTTCGCGATCCAGACGCCGCGATGCAGTTTGACGCCGGCACGTTCTGGGCTTACAATGGCCGGCGTGTGTCCACAGAAGGGAGGCGACGGAACAACCCATGAAAGTCACAACTAGCGATAAAGAACTCATCATCTACCTCAACGGCCAGTACGTCCCCGAAAGCCAGGCCAAGATCTCAGTCTTCGATCACGGCTTCCTGTACGGCGACGCAGTCTTCGACACCTGGTGCGCCTGGCATGGCGGCATTTTCCAGTTGGACGCGCACCTGAATCGCATCTTCGATTCGATGCAAGCCTGCATGATCGCCTGTCCGCTGAGCAAGGACGAGTTCCGCGCCGCGCTGATCGAGACGACGCGCATCAACGGCAATCGCGACGCCTACATTAAGGCCATCGTCTCGCGCGGGCTTGGCCCCATTCCGCTCCTGAGCGCCATAGACAACATCACGCCGACGGTGGTCATCTTCTCGCGGCCCTACCGCTCCGTCGTGACCGACCTGGACGATCCCAAGGGCGTGACGGCCAAGATTTCGACCGTGCAGCGCATTCCCTCCGAGTGCCTCGACCCCAAGATCAAGTCGTGCAACTACTTGAACCACGTGCTGGCCTATCTGGATGCCAAAGTCTCCGGCTTCCAGGAAGCCATCGAAGTGACGACCGACGGCGTGGTCTGCGAAGCGCCGGGCCACAACCTCTTCATCGTCAAGAACGGCGTCGTCCGCACGCCCGACCGGGGTATCCTGATGGGCGTGACGCGCACAGCAGTGCTGGAGCTGGCGGCCGGGCTGGGGCTGCGCTGCGAGATCGGCCCCATGTCGGCCTATGACGTCTACACGGCCGACGAAGTCTTCTTCTCGTCCACGGCCGGCTTTTTGACCTCGGTGGTAAACGTAGACGGCCGGCGCATTGGCGACGGCAAGCCCGGCCCGATCACAGCGCAATTACGCAAGGCGTACTATCAGCTCCTGGAGAGCGGCAAGTACAGCACGCCGGTCTTCAACGATTAGGGAGACGCAGCCTGATGCTCCAAAATCTCAGCGTCGCCAACGTGGCAATCATCCTGGTCGTCGGCGCTGTCGCCGGCTTTCTGAACACAATGGCCGGCGCGGGGTCGCTGCTGACCCTGCCGGTCTTGATCTTCATGGGCTTGCCCAGCGCCGTCGCCAACGGCACTAACCGCATCGCCATCGAAATCCAGAGCATCACCGGCGTGCTGGGCTTTCGGCGCAAGGGGATCTTCGACTACAAGCGCAGCCTCCTCTTCTCCATCCCGACGCTGCTGGGCGCCATTGTCGGCGCGCTGGCGGCGATTAAGGTGCCGGACACGCTCTTCAACCCGATTCTGGCCGTGGTCATGGTCATCATGTTGGGCGTAATCTTCTGGAATCCGGCGAAGCGGCTCCAACAGGGCGGGGTGGAGATGACGCCGGCGCGCTGGGTAGCGACCAGCATAGCCCTCTTCTTCACCGGCATCTTCGGCGGCTTCATCCAGGCCGGCGTCGGCTTCCTGCTGATCTCGGTGCTGGTGGGCATCGTCGGGCTGAATCTGGTCAAGACCAACGCGCACAAGGTCTTCATCACCGGCGCGTACACCCTCTTCGCCCTGGGCATCTTCATCGTGAATGGCAAGGTGAACTGGGTACTGGGGCTGGTGTTGGCGGCCGGCATGGCCGTGGGGGCCTGGCTGGGGAGCCACTTCGCCGTGACGAAGGGCGAGAAGTGGATTCGGGCGTTTCTGATTCTGGCGGTAGTCGCGATGGCGGTGAAGCTGTCAGGGATTGTGCCGGGGTGGTAGGGCGCAATCTCGAAAGATTTGCCACGCCCGCGCTTGCATGGTATAATCCGCGCACGTGGAACTGACGCGAAGGGGGTTGAGAGGGCTGTGCTTCCTTATCTCTATGTGGCGATGATTGTGGTGGCGGCCGGCGTGTCCGCCTTGATCCTGCTCCAGGCCAAAGGTTCGAGCCTGGGTGGTATCTTCGGCGGCGACGGTTCGGTGTACAAGAGCAAGCGGGGCGTGGAGAAGACGCTCTTCGACGCGACCATCGTCGCGGCGGTCATCTTCTTCGCCCTGGCGTTGGTAGTCGTCCTGGTGCAATAACGCGGCGCCGCCGGCGCGGCGCCTGTAGCTTAGCCGCTTGCGCGCATCGGCCGACGCCGGTCGAGCGCCGGCGCTAAGCTATTTCATTTTATTGGGGGCGAAGCTCTGGGGCCGCGCGACATCCCTTGCCGCCCTGGGGAGCGAATTCCACAGTGGGCAGAACGGTGCGCTGGCAGTCCATCGTCATATTGCTCCTGGCGCTGGCCGCCCTGGCCGGCCTGCTTTCCCTGGCTTCGAGGCCGGCGGTTGCGCCGGCGGCCGGCCCCCAGGTCGGCGGGACCTACATCGAGGGCGTGGCCGGCATCCCCCAATCCCTCAACCCGCTCCTCTCCCAATACAACGAGCTTGACCGCGACCTGTGCGTGCTCATCTTCGAGGGCCTGACGGATTTCAACGTGCGCGGCGAGATCGTCCCGCGCCTGGCCCAACGCTGGGAAATCACCGCCGACGGCCTGACCTATACCTTCTATCTGCGCGAAGATGTCCGCTGGCACGACGGCGCGCCCTTCACCGCCGATGATGTGCTCTACACCTATGGCGTGATGGCCGACGCCGATTTCCGGGCGTTGGACGCCAGCGGGCTGTTCGATATGTGGTCGGGCGTCAAGGTCGAGAAGGCCGGCGACTATACGGTGAAGTTCACCCTGAGCGAGCCGTATGCGCCCTTCCTGGACTACACCACCATCGGGCTGTTGCCGGCGCACCTCCTCGCCAAGATCGAGCCGCGCTTGCTGCCCAAGGCGCAATTCAACGCCCAGCCGGTCGGGACCGGCCCCTTCAAGGTAGTCTCCGTCAACGCGCAGCAGATGATCCTGGCTGCCAATAGCGACTATTACGCCACGCGGCCGCGCCTGGATAGCGTGATCTTTCGCTTCTATCCCGACGCCGAAAGCCTCCTGCCGGCCTACCAGAAGGGGGAGATTGACGGCATCAGCCAGGCGACGACGGGGATGCTGGCGCGTCTGCGCGTGGAACGGAACCTGAAACTCTATTCGGCGCGTCTGGCAAAGTACGCGCTGGTGCTGTACAACCTGAACAGCAAGGACCTCCCCTTCTTCCAGCAGGTGGAAGTGCGTCAGGCGCTCAACGCCGGCACAGATCGGGCCGCCATCGTGCGCCAGGTCTTGGGCGGCCAGGGCGAGCCGGCCTACGGCCCCTTCATCCCCGACACCTGGGCCTATGATAGCTCGGCGCTCCTGGCCGAGTACGACGTGAACAAGGCCAAGCAACTGCTGGAGCAGGCCGGCTGGGTGGATGCTAATGGCGACGGCGTGCGCGAGAAAGACGGTCGCAAGCTCCAGTTCGCGCTCCTCACCAGCGACGACGCGACCTGGACGCGCGTCGCCAGCGAGCTGAGCCGGCAATGGGCGGCCCTGGGAGTCCAGGCTGCGCCGGAGAACGTCGCCTTCTCGCGGTTGGTGGGACAATTCCTTTACCCGCGCCGCTTTGAAGCGATCTTGATTGCGCCGGAGTTCGCCGGCGATCCCGACCCCTATCCCTTCTGGCACTCCACACAGGCCGTGTTGAAAGGGCAGAACTGGAGCGGTTTCGCCAATCGCCGCGCCGACGAGGTGATGGAGCAAGCGCGCGTCACCCACGACATGCCGCGTCGCCTGGAGCTGTATCGCGAGTTTCAGCGCATCTTTGCCGAGCAAGCGCCGGCCTTGCCGCTGTATTACCCGATCTATACCTATGCCATCGACGCGCGGGTGCAGGATGTCCAGGTGGCCCCCATGACCAAGCCCAGCGACCGTTTCCGCACGATCATGCAATGGAGCGCGCCGGCGCGCTAGGGCCTGGCTCGGTTTTCATCCCACCTGACCATCGCGCCCCCATCAGAACCGACGAGGAGGAACCCCATGCGCCTTTTGGATAGCGGAACCGTCTATGACGCCACGCAGGCGCGGCGCGAGCGACGCTTTTGCGCCTGGACCAGCCCATGCGTGATGAGCGACGGCCGGCTGCGCGTCGCCTTTCACTGCGGCAGCGCCAAGCAGGCTCCCGATGAGAACACGCTGGTCTGCGGCAGCGACGACGCCGGCAAGACCTGGCGCGTCGTCTGCGCCGGCCTGGAGCCGTTGAGCATCAACGGCGTCATCGGCTCGTGGCACGACGGCAAGATCAGCGAGGTCGCCCCGGGCCGGCTGATAGGCGCTTTCTGGTGGCTGGATCGCTCCGACCCCAGCCGGCCGATGTGCAACCCGGAGACGACCGGCACCCTCGCGGCGCGCATCTTCGTGATGGACTCTTTCGATGCCGGCGCGACCTGGGTCAACCGGCGTGAAGTGGATGTGAGCGCCTTCCCGGCCGTCGCCCTGATGGGACCGCCCCTCAAGCTCGCCAACGGCGACATTGCCGTCTACAGCGAATCGTGGAAGGACTATTACGATACCAGCGAGGGCGAGCATCACGCCATCATCTCCATCTCTCACGATGGCGGCCAGACCTTCGAGCCGGCCCGCGCCGTCGCCAACGACCCGGCCAATGTGGTCTTCTTCTGGGATCAGCGCCTGACGGTGGATCCGCACAGCGGCGAGATGCTGGGCATGTTCTGGACGCATGACCGGCGCGCCGGCCAGGATCGCAATACCCACATCGCCTGGGGCAGCGCCGATGGCAAGAGTTGGACCTACCCCGTGGATACTGGCTTCGCCGGCCAAATCCCCTCGCCGCTGGTCCTGGCCGACGGCCGGCTGATGGCCGTTTACGTTCACCGCCACTATCCCCCGTCGTTGCGCGCTATTCTCAGCCCGGATTACGGCAAGACCTGGGACGCCCAGAACGAGCTGATCTACTACGAGAAGAAGCTGGGCGGCGAGGCCGGCATGGGCGGCCAGCGCGCCATCGCCGATTACTACGCCGACATGGCGGTCTGGAGCTTCGGGCATACCGAGGCGCGGCGCATGGCCGATGGCACGGTCTTCGTTACCTACTACGCCGGCGACGCCGACCATCTGAGCGTCTACTGGGCGCGCCTGAGCGTGTGAACGGTCGGGGAACTGTAGCATCGGCTCTAGAACGATATGAATCATAGCATAGTCAAGGAGAATGTCTCATGTCGCAACCCCTACGCATCGTCTCCATCGGAGCGCATCCGGCCGACGTCTTCGACCAAAGCGGCGGCACCATGGCCCATCATACGGCGCGCGGCGACTACGTCGCGGCCGTCTCCCTGACCCACGGCGCGCGCGTCCATGACACGGTCATCAGCGACGCGATGTATCACAAGAAGGAGATCCCCGAAGCCGCCGAGCTGGAGCGCCTGATGGGCGACCGCTCCGACGTGAAGGCGCAGGAAATCCGCAAAGCCTGCAAGATCCTCGGCGTGGAGGATGTCTACTTCCTGGGCGCGGACGACGGCATCATGTTGGTCGAGCGGGACATCATCCGCCAGTTGGCGCGCCTGCTGCGCCAGATTCGCCCCGACATCGTCCTGACCCACTACCCCTTCGAGGGCGACGGCATCGTGCGCTCGCACGCGGTGGCCGGCCAGATCGTGCTGCACGCCATGCAGTTCGCCGGCAGCGTGGACCCCGGCGACCGCAACCCGCCCCATCGCGCGGCCCAGGCATTCTTCTACGGCCAGGGCGCGACCCAGGTGCGCGGCGGCCTGTGGGACGCGCGCGGCGGGTACACCAACGACGTCTTTGTGGACATCACTGACGTGATTGATAAGAAGTTTGAGGCGATGGAATGCCTGGTGAGCCAGGGCTACGCCGGCGCGTATAACCGCAAGCGCACCGAGACATCCGATGGCGCGTTCGGCGGCGGCACTGTGGCTTATGGCGAAGGCTTCATCCGCATGAATGCCGAAGTCCACTACTACCTGCCGATGACGCCCTATTCGCTGAACCGCATCCACGAGTCCGACCATGAGATCATGCGCCGCTATTCGTGGCGTCTGCCCATGGCCGAATCGGACAGCATGGAATCTCGGCCGAAACCGCTGAAAGAATAGCCCGACGAAGTGAGGAGAGACGATGTTCTACTTACTGGAGAACGCGCTTGAATTGAAGCGGCGCTGGCGCGCCGGCCAAGTCACCTGCGGCATCTGGATGGATCTGGTGGATCCCTGCGTGGCCGAGTTGTTGGGCGGCCTGGGCTACGACTGGACGCTGATTGACAGCGAGCATGGCCCGATTGACATTTCGACGTTGCAGACCATGCTCATCGGCCTCAAGCCTTCCAAGACCGTGCCCATCGTGCGCGTCCCCTGGAACGATCAGGTGGTCATCAAGCGCACGTTGGACGTCGGCGCGATGGGCCTGGTCGTGCCGTTGGTGCGGACGGCGCAGGATGTGCGCGATGCCATCTCCTACGCCAAGTACCCGCCCCAGGGCATCCGCGGCTGCGCGCCGCGCCGCGCTTCGGACTATGGCCGGTCGTACAACGAGTATCTGCAATACGCCAACGAAGCCACCATCGTTATCGTGCAGATCGAGCATATTGACGCGGTGCGGAACCTGGACGAAATCCTGGCCGTGCCTGGCCTGGATGCCATCTTCGTCGGGCCGGCCGATCTCTCCAACTCCATGGGCTTCGTCGGGCGCATTGACGCCCCCGAAGTGCAGAAAGTCATGGACGAAGTGCTGCAAAAGGCGCACCGAGCCGGCGTCTATGCCGGCCTGGCGACCAGCGGCGGCGTCGAAGAGATGGGCCGCTGGGTAGAGCGGGGCGTGCAATTCCTGCCCGTGACCGGCGACCG
>CAIQJD010000579.1 GCA_903872005.1 uncultured bacterium
CGGTCGCCGGCAGCGTGACCAGCGCCACGACGCCGGCCGCCACGACGCCGGCCAGCGCGACCAGCCCCACGCCCTTCTTATTCGACCAGACCAGGTCGAGGAGCAGGACGACGACGGCCGTCCCCAAGACGATCAGTTGCGGCAAGATCGCGCCAACGTTCAGACTGGGCAAGACGAGTTCCATCCGGTTTCTCCACGCGCGCAAGGCGCTCTGCTACGTCGGACTGTATCAGTGAATCAGCGCCAGCCAGACTTGCGCCGGCAAGCGCGACGCCAGGGCCGTCGTCGCCGCGCCGGTCGGCGTCAGGATCAAGTTGGGCAGGATGCCCAGCACGAAGATCAGGACCAGTAAGGGGACGACGGCCAGCAATTCATGCCGGCGAATATCCGCCACGGAAGCGGCGTCGGCCGGCGCCGGCCCCTGCATGACCCGCTGGAAGGTCCACAGCATATACCACGCGCCCAGGATCAGGCCCAGGGCCGCGATGGCCGCGTACCAGAGATTGGCCTGGAAGACGCCGGCCAGGATGGCGAATTCGCCGACGAAGCCGGCCAGGCCGGGCAGGCCGGCCGCCCCGAAGAGCGCGATCAGGAAGCAGACGCCCAGGATAGGGGCCGGCTTCCACAGCCCGCCGAAGTCGGCGATCTGGCGCGAGCCGCGTCGCGCTTCCAGCATCCCGGCGATCAGGAAGAGCGCCGCCACATAGATGCCGTGACTGACCATCTGCATCACCGCGCCGGCCAGCGTCTGCGCGTTGGTGACGAAGACGCCCAGGACCACCAGCGACAGGTGCGCCACGCTGGAATAGGCGATGACCAGCTTCAGGTCGCGTTGCCCCAGCGCGGCGAAGGAGGCGTAGACGATGCCGATGAGCGCCAGGACGATCATCAATGGCGCGAAGGCCGCGACGTTCCCCGGGAAGAGGGGCAGGCAGAAGCGCAAGAAACCGTAGACGCCCATCTTCGAGAGGACGCCGGCGAGCAAGATCGTGACCGGCGTCGGCGCTTCGCCGTAGGCGTCGGGGAGCCACGTATGGAAGGGGAAGAGCGGGACCTTCACGGCGAAGGCCAGGGCGAAGACCAGGAAGAGCCACGCCGGCGCGACCCAACTCTTGGCCGCCTCGCGCAGGACGACCCAATCGAAGCTGAACGCCCCCTGGCTGCGATAGTTGAAGTAGCCCAGGGCCAGGATGCCGACCAGCATCAGGGCGCTGCCGGCCATGGTGTAGATGAAGAATTTGGTCGCGGCATAGGCCCGGCGCGCCCCGCCCCAGCGGCCGATGAGGAAGTAGGCCGGCACGAGCATCGCTTCCCAGAAGATATAGAAGAGCACCAAATCGAGGGAGGTGAAGACGCCCAGGACGCCGGTTTCCAGCAGCAAGACCCAGAAGAGGAAGCCCTTCACTTGCGACCGGCTGGCCTCGTCGGAGCCGACGCCCTTCCACGCCGCGATCATGGCGACCACCACCAACAGCGCCGTCAGCGGCAACATGAAGAGCGAGACGCCGTCAATGCCCAGGTGATAGCCGATGCCCAGGTTGGCGATCCAGGGATAGCTCTCGACAAACTGCACGTCGGCGCCGGCGCGGAAGGTCGCCAGGGGCACGATGGTCAGCGCCAGCTCCAGCAGGGCGACGCCCAAAGCCCAGCCGCGCAAGGTCGCATGACGCGCCTTGTCGAACGCCAGCAAGATCAGCGCGCCGGCCAGCGGGACGAAGACGATCACGGACAGTATCGGGAAGCCGAGTTGGTTCATCAGGCTGTGACTCCTCGCACAGTGTCGCCGTCAGCGCAACAGGAAGTATCCCACAAGAATCACCGCGCCGATCAGGATGGAGAATGCATAGTCGCGCGCCAGGCCGGTCTGCGTCCAGTTGAGGCCCTTGCCGGCCAGGCCGGCCAGCCGGCCCAGGCCATTGACCGCCCCATCCACGATCTGCGGATCGAACAGGTTGGCGATCCAGCCTCCGAAGGCCCGCAGCGGCCGCACGATGAACTTCTGATAAAACTCGTCCACGAACCACTTGCGGACGAAGAGGGTGTACAGGTCCGGGAAGAAGGCGCCGATGGCGACCGGCGCTTTGCGGTTGACCACATACAGGTAATAGGCCAACGCGACGCCGCCCAGCGCCACGACGGCCGAAATTGCCAGCAAGACCCACTCCAGGCTGCCGGCTTCCGCGGCGTGGCCGGCTGCGCCGAAGACCGGCTCCAGGTAGCCTTCCAGCAGCGACAGACGCGGCAGGCCGATGTAGCCGCCGACGACCGCCAGGATCGCCAGGAGGATCATCGGGATGGTCATCACCGCCGGCGATTCGTGGGCATGCTCGGCCACATGATGATCGAGCCGGCTTTCGCCCCAGAAGGCCAGGAAGAGGGCGCGGAAGATGTAGATCGCCGTCAGCAGCGCCGTGATGAGGCCCACCAGCCAGAGGGCCGGCGACCACTGGAACGCCCGATACAGGATCTCGTCCTTGCTGAAGAAGCCGGAGAAGAGCGGGACGCCGGCCAGCGCCGCTGCGCCCAACAGGAAGACGGCGTAGGTGGTCTTGAGCCTGGCGCGCAGGCCGCCCATCTTCTGGATGTTCAGCTCGCCGGACAGGGCGTGCATGATGCTGCCGGCGGCCAGGAAGAGCAGCGCCTTGAAGAAGGCGTGGGTGGTCA
>CAIQJD010000580.1 GCA_903872005.1 uncultured bacterium
CTACATCATGGACATCACCAGCGCCATGAATGAGAAGCGCGCCGACGGGACCATCTGGAAGGATGACTTCAACCCGCTCTTCCTGCCCTCGATGACCTACAAGGACAAGATCTACGGCGCCGGCGAGCAGGTCTTCGTCTGGCTGCTGCACTACAACAAGAAGATGTTTGACGAGTGGAAGCTGACCCCGCCCAAGACCTGGGACGAGTTCCTCGCCACCTGCGAGACGATCAAGGGCAAGGGCGTCGCCCCCATCGCCGTCACCGGCCAGGTGAACTTCTACGTCGGCATGTGGACTGACAGCTTGCTGCAGCGCTATGCCGGCACCGAGAAAGTCATGGAATACATGTATGGCACCAAGGGCACCAAGGCCGCCGGCGATGCGGACTTCCTGAAGGCCATGCAAGAGATGAAGAAGCTGGTTGACAAGGGCTACCTGATTGACGGGTGGCAGGGCACCGACTTCACCACCAACCAGGTCTACTTCTTCCAGGGCAAGGCGGCCATGATCCTGATGGGTAGCTGGCTGATGAGCGAAATGAAGGCCTCTATCCCGGCTGACTTCCAGTTGGCCGTCGCCCCCTTCCCGTCGGTTTCGGGCGGCAAGGGCAAGCAGGACGCCGTCTTCGGTCGCGTGCTGAGCTGGAACGTGCCGGCCAAGAGCAAGTCGCCCGAGCTGGCGGTCGAGTTCCTGCGCCGCATGACCAGCGTCGAGTATGGCACGCTGCGCTCCAAGGAATTGGGCGCGGTTTCGCCGTTGCGGAATGTCCCGCCGCCGGCCGGCATCACCAACATTGACAAGACGCTGAAGGATGCCGAGAAGGCTGAGTTCATCCTGTACGGCTACGGCTCAGGCAGCGCGCAATTCGGCCTGGGCGACGCCTGGTACAATCCTGTGGTCGAGATGTGGCTTGGCAAGCTGACGCCCGAAGCCGCGCTCGCCAAGATTGACACCAACATGGAAGCCGTGCGCGCCCAGCGCGCCGCGGCCAAGAAGTAGTCTGCAAACGTGATAGTTGCCCCGCCATGCGAAGGGTTGCAGCCTTCGCATGGCGGGATCGGTATGTCGAGAAAAGGAGCGCACCCATGTATCAGCGCGCGCGCCGGAAGTTAGTCATCCCGTTCTTGCTACCGACGTTCATCATATATACCGTTTTCGAGTTCGCGCCCCTGGTAATGACCGTGTTCTACTCGCTAACCAATTGGCAAGGCCATACGCTGGATCGTCCTTTCTGGGGCCTGCGTAATTACCTGCTCTTGGGCATGGATCCGCAGATCATCAATGCGGCCAAGAATACCGCCATTTTCGGCATCAGCGGCGCGTTGATTTTGTTCATCCCCGCCATGTTCATCAGTTGGGCTTTGACCCAGAAGATCAAGTTCAAGGCGACGTATCGTTACATCATCATTGCCCCGCTCCTGCTCTCTACCGTGGTAGTGGCTCTGTTGTGGAAGCTGCTCTACAATCCCGTTTTCGGGCCCATCAACAATCTCTTGAAACTGGTCGGCATGGGGTCGCTGGCCTTGCCCTGGCTGGGCGACACGCGCACGGCGCTGCTGGCTGTGGTCATCGCCACAGTCTGGCAACAACTGGGCATGTGGGTGTTGCTGATCTCGGCCGGCCTGGAGCGCATCCCGCCGGAAATCCTCGAAGCGGCGCGCGTGGATGGCTGCAACGAGTGGCAGCTCTTCTGGCGCATCACCATGCCCCTGGTCTGGAGCATCATGCGACTCCTCTTTATCCTGTGGATCATCCTCTCGCTGCAAGTCTTCGGTCAGGTCTATGTGATGACGCCGCATGGCGGGGCGGCCGGCTCAACCACCGTCATTGCGGTATTGATCTACCAACGCGCCTTCGGCTCGGCCCAATGGGGCCTGGCCTGCGCCCTGGCAACCGTCTTGCTGGCCGTCATTTTCTCATTGAGTCTGGGAACGAACCGACTCACCCGTCGCGACGCGATTGAGTACTAAGGCGAGGAGGCCCACCCCATGACGACTACCGCAATGCAAGCTCCCGTGCCCCACGCGCGCCGCCGGCGCAGCGTGAATCTGCGTCACGTCGTGATCTATTCCGTCCTTTCGCTCTTCTGTCTCAGCACCATCCTGGCCTTCGCCTGGGTCTTCATGATCTCGCTCAAGACCACCCAGGAGTTCCTGACCACCAGCCCCTGGGCGCTGCCCCAGACGCCACATTTCGAAAACTACGTGGTCGCCTGGAACAAAGCCAAGATCGGCTCATTCTTCCTGAACAGTATCATCGCCGCCGGCCTGGGCGCCTCTGGCTCCGTGCTCCTCTCGTCCCTGGCAGCCTACGTCATCGCCCGCATTGACTTCAAATTCAACAACGCCCTCGCCAACTACTTCATCATCGGCTACATGGTGCCGCTGATGTTGACGGTGATCCCGCTCTACTCCATCATGGTAGAATTGGGCATGAGCGCCGGCCTTCTGCCGCTGACGCTCCTCTACATCGCCTCCGGCGTGCCCTTCAATACCTTCGTCCTGCGCGGCTTCTTCGAGACGCTGCCCGGCGAATTGGAAGAGGCCGCCACCGTAGACGGCGCATCGCCCTTCCGCGCCTTCTGGCAGATCATGCTGCCCCTCTCGTGGGCCGGCCTGGTCTCCACGTTCCTGATCAACTTCATGAGCCTGTGGAACGAATTCTTCCTGGCCCTGATCTTCTTGAAGAAAGAGACCGCCACCATGCCCCTGGGCCTGTTCTACATGGCGCAGCGCGCCGAATACACGGCGCAATGGTCGGACCTGTTCGCCGGCATCTTGATGGCGACTGTCCCGATCTTGATCGTCTTCGCTCTGCTGCAAGACCAGGTCACGCGCGGCATGACCGCCGGCGCGATCAAAGGCTAACCCATACTTTTTACGCGGAGATAACCCATGCCTACCATGATTTTCACCTACAGCGCCAAACCCGGCGTGCCGGCCGAGACGTTCGAACAATTCATCCGCGACGTGGACCAGCCAGCCACCCTGAAGCTGCCCTCGGCCCTCTCCTCGCGCATCTTCCGCATCAAAGGCGCGGGCGCGGCGTTCCAGTATCTCGAAGTCCTGGAAGTGACCAGCCTGGAAGCCTTTGCCGAAGATGGCAAGCGCCCCGAATTGGGCCCCATCATGGAGCAATGGAAAGACGTCGGCGCGGTGGACGACATCAAGGTCTACCAGTGCGAAGAATGGTACGCTGCCAGGAAACAGGACTTCATCAAGAAGTAATCAGCCATGCTCACATTCCTCGACTGCAACACGGCCATCGGGCGCTGGAAGCACCCGCGCTATGGCAATTACGAGACGGCCGGCGAGCTAGAGGCCATCCTCGACTATCTACAGGTCGAGGGCGCGGTGGTCTATCACGCCCAGGCCCACGAGACGCACCCGCCGGTCGGCAACGCCATGCTGATGGACGCCCTGGCCGGCCGGCCGCGCCTGATCCCCAGTTGGATCCTCATGCCGGCCTTCACCGGCGAAGTCCCGCCGCCGGCGCAGTGGGTGGATGCCATGCTGCGCGCCGGCGGGCGCGTGGCGCGCCTCCTGCCCGGCTACAACGGCAACCGCTTTTCGATGGAACCCTGGTGCGCCGGCCCCCTGCTGCAAGCCCTGGCCGAGCGCCGCGTCCCCACGCTGATTGACTTCATGTTCTTCCGGCGGGACGATCCCGATTGGCGGTTGCTCTACGACCTGAGTCAGCGTTACCCGACCCTGCCGATCCTCCTGACCGGCTGGGCCGGCCTGGCGAGCCGCACGTTCTATCCGTTAGCGCAAGCCTGTCCCAATTTGTACCTCGATACGTCGCGCTATGCCCTGTTCCAGGGGATGGAAGCCTTCTGCAAACAGGTCGGGGCGCGCCAGTTAGTCTACGGCTCCGGCGTCCCCTTCATCGAACCCGGCACGGCCATGACGACGATCCTCTACGCCGACATCAGCGCCGAAGAGAAGGCGCTGATCGCCGGCGACAACCTGCGCCGGCTGCTGCGGGAGGTGATCCTATGAGTTCCGTCCCCGGTATCACCTATCGCGGCGTCCCCATCTGGCAACGCCTGGCGGAACAAGATTTGCGCGGCCGGCCGTGGCAGCCGTGCGCGTGGATGGAGCAATGGCGGCGCGGCGAGCCACTGCGCGACCTGCTGATCCTCGACGGCCACGCCCACCTGGGCGAATGGCCCGGTTTCTTCGTGAACGACGGCGGGGCGGCCGGCATGGTCAAGGTCATGGATCGCATCGGGATGCGCGCCGCGCTCATCGCGCCCAACGCCGCCATGCGCTCTGACCAGGACTACGGCAACGCGCGCACCATCGAAGCCATGCGCGCCTTCCCCGGCCGCTTCTACGGTTACGTCGTCGCCAACCCGTACTACGCCGACGAAATGGAAGCGCAACTCAATCACTATCTGGATCAACCCGGCTTCGTCGGCATCAAGCTGCACCCCGAAATCCACGACGATTACCCGCTGCTGGGGCCGCGCTACGCGCCGGTCTGGAAGGTGGCCGCGGAGCGCCGCGTGCCGGTGCTGTTCCACACCTACTTTGCCGGCGACTCCCTGGGCGACATCGCCCGCCTGGCCGAGAAGGTTCCC
>CAIQJD010000581.1 GCA_903872005.1 uncultured bacterium
ACCAGCAGTGCGACCAGCGCGCCCCAACTGAGTGCTTCCATGGAGGCGTCGAGACCCGCATCTATGCCGGCGAGGCGCGCGTAGGTCGCCGCGTCGGGCAAGCCAGCCAGCATGCCGGCCAGGGGTCTGGAGTCGCCATTCGTGTAGGGGCTGATGTAGGGCGCCACGGCCGCGCTGACGCCGGCGAGCATGGGAACTTGGGTCTGCGCGCCGACCTGCTCGATCCACCAACGCACGGTGTCCTGGGAAGACCCCAGCGTGATAATCATGGACAGGTCGTTCAGGCTGTTCACGCCTTGCAAGGCGCCGATGTTGGCGGCCGGCTCGCCGGTGTCAAAGTCCACCGCGTGCGCGCCGAAGGGGTCGCCGGCAAAGGCGCGCAGGCCGGCTTCCTGGCCAGTCAGGTAGCCCAGATTCACGTAGCGTTTGTTGGTCTCGGCCGGCGTCTCACGTTCTGCGATATTGGCAAGGACACGACTGGCGATGGGCGCTCCGCCGGGAAGGAGGCTGATCGTGATGATACGCACTTTCTGCCGCAGCAGATGGGCGACAAGCGTCTCGGCCAGCGGGCGCATTTCGTCAGTCATGGACGCGTCGAAGTCGAAGGCGACGAGCACCGGCGAGTTTTGTTCCAGGGCGGCGATTTGGTCCTGGATCGCGCCGACCTGGCCGGCGCGCACGCCATTGCCTACCGAGTTCGGCGTGATGAAGGCCCAGTTGGTGGCGAGCGGCGCTCCAACGGCCAGGAGCAGCACCAGGGCCAGCAGGATGCGCCACAGAGGCTGCAAGGATGTTTGGACCGGGGGCGTGGTCGCCGGCGTGGCCGGGGCCAACGCCTGGGCGAATGCCTGGCTGGATTCGCTTTCGGCTGGCACAGCCGTGAGGAGACTGCCGGCGTCGGTCATTTCGGGCGGCCGGGACATAGCCAATTCCATCGGGATGATGTTGCCAAGTCCCTGCAAGACGCCGCTGTCGCCGGTCTCGCCGGTCATCAAGATGGCCGCTTCGGCAGGGCGCGGGCGAGCGCCAGGGCGCATGGCCTGCACCCAGTCGGGGATATCTGCCTGAGCCAGGCCGCTCTGGTCTTCGGCGAGTGCGCCGGCTTCTGTGAAGGTGGCGCGCAGCCAATCGGGTAGCTCGGCCGGCGGCAGCGGCGCGCCGCGCGTTTCGGCCGGCTCGTCCCAGCGCGGCGCCGGTCCCAATTCGCGTAGCCAATCGGGCGCCGGGGCGGCTTCTGGCGCGGCGGCTGCCGGCTGAAGCGCAACGGTTGGTTCCGCCGGCGCAATATCTACGGACGCCGGCGCCGCTTCGGCGACGATGGGTTCATTCAGGTCGGGTATTTCCGGGGCCGTTTCGGTCGGCATGATCGGCCCCAGATCGTCGAGGGAGGGGTTATCCGTTGGCGTGGGCGCTGCAAGCTGCGCCGGCGCGACCGGCGCGACCGGCGTTGGCCGGCGCGTCTCTTCTTCGATCATGGCCGGTGTGTCGCCGGGACGCTCTACGGCTTGTTGCCGGAGCTGCGCCAGCCAGTCGGGCATGTCGGACGTCTTGGCGGCGCGAGCCGGCGCGCTGGGCGTGTCGCCCAACCAGGCCGGGAGTCCGCCGATATCCTCGCGGAAAGCGGGCGCGGCCGGCTGGGCCGGGGTAACAGGCTGCTCGGCTGGGCCGGGGCTCATGCCCCAGCGTCCCAGGATGTCCGGCGCTTCAGCTTCCATGGCTGAGACGTCATCTTCAGGGAAGACCAATGCGGGGCCGGCCGGGGCGGCGAATTCTTCAGGCGTCGTCGCCGGCTGGTCCTGTGGCTCCGTCTCGGCCGGCTCAGAATCGCCGATCTGGCTCTCGCGCGCGGCCGCGGCGCGCAGTTGCTGGAGCCATGATGGAGCTTCGCCTTGATCGAGGCGGGGCGGCGCGGGCCTGGGGGGCGGGGGCGTTTCTGCTGGCGGTTTGGCGGCCGGCGCAAGGGCAGCGCCACAATGCACACAGAAGGCGCTGTCGGGCGTGTTCTCTTGTCCACATTGCGGACACGCGCCGGGACTGGGCGTCTTGAACGTTGCGCCGCACTCGTTGCAGAACTTGCTGCCGTCTCGGTTGGTTGTCCCGCAGATCGGGCAATAGATCATAACTGTCAGCTCCTCATCAGATCCGGCCGGCGCCGGTCATTCGGCATAGGGCCGGTCGATGCCTAAGAGCAGGCGCATGCCAGCGATCACGGTCGCCAGGGCTACGCCCAGAATGATGCCGCGCGCTCCAGCCAGCGCCGGCACTGCGAGTATCCAGGCGCGGATCTCGTCGAAGCCGCTCCAGAGCGCGCCGCCCAGGGGCGTGGCGCCCAGCAGGACGAAGACGCCGGCCAGGACGAAGAAGAGCGATTCCGCGTGGCGCACACGAAATGCGCGATAGGCGGCGGTGAAAATGAAGAAGGCCAGTAAGGCGAAGATAGCCGCCTGTAACGGATATTGGACGTAGTCAAAGAGCCAGGAGACGAGGGCGTTGCGCGGGCCGGCCGGGTCCAGCAAGCCGGGAATCGCGACCACCCACATGGCGACGATCAAGGCGATGCTGTAAGGCCATCCATTGGCGCGCTGGCGGATACGCTTGAAGTGGACGCCCAGCATGTTGAAAAGACCCACGATGAGGGCCACCGCGGCCAGGATGACCGCCCAGCCGACGAAGGTCTGTCCGATGGCGTTGACGTATCTGTTATTCACGAAAATATCGAGCAGGACGAAGAGTCCCACGGCCATCGCGAACACGGTTGGGATGATTCGTTTCACACCGGCCTCCCCGGTCATCCTGCAGCGCATGGCGCTGGGGCGTCACATCACGGAGTAGATGATGGCTCCCGCGATGATGATGATGACGAGCAAGATACGCATCCAGTCTTGAGCGATCAGGCTGCCGAGGTGCGCCGGCTGCTGATCGAGGTACGCCGAGACGGCGAATATCTCTTCACCCAAGAGCGGCTGGTCTGTGGTGGCGTAGATATAGGGCAGGATATTGGGATCTGCCGCGCCGGCCGTCTGGGGCAATCGTTTGCGTGCGCCGGCCTCGCCGGGCAGCAGGTATTCGTCGCCGAACGCGCCGATGAGGACGTTGCCGCTGAGCGGCTCATGGTTCACGATATCCATGGCGCCGGCAGCGTAGGCGGCCTTGTCGGGAGCGATCATGCGCACGCGCGTGGAGTCATAATTGGCCGGCGCGCCCTGTCGCGCAAAGGCTCGTCGCATGCGATCCTGAGCGGCCAAGAGCAGGGTGGGACTGGCGACCGTGACGATGGGGTGCGTGTCGTAGGTGGCCGCTTCCCCGGCCAAGTAATCCAGCACGAGGAGGCCGGCCAGACTTTCGGCCGTGCTGGCCTCGCCGACGGCGCCGGAGCCAAGCGAGATATGGAGGGATTGACCGCTCTCGGCGGCGCGCCCGATGGCTGACTGGAGTCCCTCCAGGGCCGCCAACGGCCGCAGGGGCAATGGCTTGCCGGCGCGCCGGCCGGCGCGGGCGCGCGCCATGAAGAAGAATAGTGTTGGGATGAATAGCAGGAGAAACGCCCCAATCATGGCGCGTTTCAAATCTGTATTGGCATGGATCAGCACATCGAACAGGACTTCCATCACTCACTCCTTCGCCGGATAGCGTGCCGTGTAGTCACCGATTCGATTCCAGTCGTCGGAGCAGAAGTTCCACATTATCGCCATTTTCCAGGAACATGGCAAATCGCCGTGAGCGATCAGGGCTTAGCATCAATCCTAACAGCGGCTCGGCTGCCAGCAGGACCTGGCTTAAGATGAAGCTGAACGGTCTGTGCGCTTCTAAGAGAAGGATGGCCGGGGTTTTCATGCCCCAACGGTCCACTGTCGCGGCAATCTGGGCGATCAGTTGTTCATCCCCCTGCCCTTGCGTGTTCTGGCCCGTATCCACCGTTCCGTTCTCCGCTCGCCGTCCTGCCGTGAAGTTGACGTAATAGAAGCCCACTTGCATTATACCATCATTTGCGCCTTAAGGCAAGGCTTTTCTGAACTCTTGAGCGCGTTTTAAGACGAAAATACGCCGTCGCGTATCGCTGAGGATGCGTGACGGCGCTGGCGGCAGGCAGACGGGCAGAGGTTAGAGGGCGGGTTTTTCGATTTGGCGGATGATGGTGATGACTTTGCCCTGTATTTCCACGTTGGCGGCCGGCGTGTAGATGGGATCCATGAACGGATTGGCCGGTTGTAAGCGCACCCGGTCCCCTTCCAGGTAGAATCGCTTCAGGGTTGTCGCTCCTTCGTCTTTCAACCACGCGGCGACCATGCTTCCGTTGCGCGCTTCGGTCTGGTAGTGCAGGATGACGAGGTCGCCGTCATTGACGAGGGCGTCAATCATGGATTCGCCGACGACTTCAAGGGCATAGATGTCTCGGGATTCGGACAAGAACTCGCCGGGGATGTCTATGTGACGCTGGGGGAAGGCGGCATCGGGCACGGGGAGCGGGCCGCCGGCGACAATGCGGCCCAGCACCGGCACGCGCACGATTTCACTGCTGAGGGCGCGTTGCAGGCGAGGCCCTTCGACCAGCCGGATGCCGCGCGCCAATTCGCGGTTCCGCGTGATGTGTCCTTGACGCACCAGGGCATTGAGGTTGTAGTTGACGACCGACGTTGACGAGATGTTCAGGGCTTCCATAATCTCACGGATGGATGGCGGATACTCGTTCTCTTGCAGAAACTGCCGGACGAAAGCGAGGATTTCCTGCTGTCGTTGCGTCAGACTCATAGCGCGTACCTCCAGGCTGTCGGAACCAACATGCTGTTACAACTGTTGCGACGAACTTGATGTCATTATATCATGAACATCTGTTCTAGTCAAGCGCGCCGGCGGGCTTAGCGCCAGCGACCGGGCAATTGTCCATTTTGGGGCCTTGTGCTAGAATGACGCTAATGTGAGGCCCTTGCCGGCCATGAGGAGTACGCCATGAGCAACGCCCGGCTACTGTATCGCTTACAGCATATTGAGCAGGAATTGGGTTCCACACGGCACAAGGTCAGCGCCTTGAAGACGCAATTGGGCGAATCGCCCGAGTTGATTGCGGCGCGTGAAGCCCTGGACGCGGCGCAGAAGCGGCTTTCGGCCGCACTGGCGCAACAGAAGGAGCGTGAGTATGAGCTGCAACGGATGGTGGACAAACTGACCCTGACGCAGGAGGAGCTGTACAGCGGCCGGGTGAAGAATCCCAAAGAATTGGGGAGCCTGGAGAGCGAAGCGAAGAGTCAGACGCGCCGGCGTGAGCAGCTTCAGGATGGGGTGTTGGAAGCGATGCTTGAGGCCGATGCGGCACGCGAGGCATTGAAGGTCGCGCAGGATGGGCTGGCGCAGCGGACGGCCTCGTCGAGCGAGGAACAGCAACGCTTGAGCGAGGAGTTGTCCGTGGCGACTGTGAGCGCCGGCCAGTTGGAGCGCGATCAGGCGGAAACAGAGGCGCGTCTGGATGCCAAGACCCTGGAGATGTATCGGGATTTGCGTCGGCGCAAAGGCGCAGCGGCAGTGGCGCGTTTGCGCGGCGGCGTGTGCGGTCGCTGTGGGGTGAGTGTGCCCGTGGTGATGGTCGGCCAGGTCAGGCGGGCCGACGAATTCGTCTTCTGTCCCAGTTGCGGCCGGCTCCTGGTAGATGTCTGACCGGCGTGTGGCTGCTCAACCCCGTCGCTCCAGCGCGGCCGTCAGGGCGCGTTCCAGCTCTTCGACGCGATAGGGTTTGGCGACTACGCCAACGAATCCATGGCGGGTGTAGTCTGCCATGACCGGCGCATTGGCATAGCCGCTGGAAACGAGGGCGCGCGCGTGCGGATCGAGTTTCAGCAGTTCTTGGATGGCTTCCGCGCCGCCCATCCCGCCAGGAATGGTCAGATCCATGATGACCAAATCGAAGGGCATGCCGGCATCTTTCATTTTGCCATAGAGCGTTAACATCTCGCGGCCATCGCGCGCCGCCCGCGCTTGAAATCCCATGCTGTTCAACAACCCCAGCGCTGTTTCGCGTACCGCCTCTTCGTCATCCATGATCAACACGCGTCCCTGTTTGGTGGAAGCCGGCTCGCGTTCGCCGGCGGTTGGGCGCGCGCGCGTCTCTGTGGCCGGCAAGAAGATGTCGAAGGTGGCGCCAACGCCTTCCTGGGATTCAAAGGCAATGTGCCCATCGTGTTGCTGGATGATGGAATAGCTCGTCGCCAGACCTAACCCGCGTCCGCTCTCTTTCGTCGTGAAATAGGGATCGAAGATGCGAGAGCCAATCTCCTTGGGGATACCGACGCCCTGGTCGCGCACGCTAATGTGGACGTAGCGTTGGCCGATGCGTAACGTGGGCGCGGTTGGTTCACCGGCGATGTAGTTCTCGGCGACCAGCGTGATGACGCCGCCGGCCGGCATGGCCTGATCGGCGTTGATGATGAGGTTCTGAATGACCTGACTGATCTGGCCCTGGTCCACTGCGGCCGGCCAGAGGTCATCGGCCACCTGGAACTCGCAGCGCGTCTGAGAGCCGCGCAACGTGAAGAGGGCCGTGTCGCGCACGATCTCGATGATCGAGGCGCTATGACGCACGGGGGCGCCGCCGCGTGAGAAGGTGAGGAGTTGTTGGGTCAGGCCGCGGGCGCGCAGGCAGGCGCGTTCCGCGGCCAGCAGGTTGTCGGCGATCTCTTTGTTGGTTTGAGCGCCGATGCGGGCCAGCGAGATGTTGCCCAAGATCGCGGTCAAAATGTTGTTGAAATCATGGGCGATGCCGCCGGCGAGGACGCCCACGGATTCGAGCCGCTGCGCGTTGCGTAAGTCAGCTTCCATGCGCCGGCGCTGCGTGACGTCGCGGATAATCGCCACGAAGCCAACCGATTGATCTGCGGCATCGTCCAGTCGGGCGGTCGCGATCTCTGCCTCGAATGGCGCGTGCGCCTTGCGCTGTATGACGATGGAGTCCAGGACGCCTTGTCCCTCCCTCAGCGTTGTCTCGATGGTCTGGCGCGCCAGGGGGAGATACTGTTCGCTCACGAAAGAAAGCGCGTTGCGCCCGATGATGGTTTCGCGATCCGAAATGCCGGCCAGGCGCAGGAGGGCCGGATTTATTTCAATGATGTTGAAGTCCAGATCCGTGACGATGACGCCATCGGCCAGTGAGTTGAAGATGGCGCGCAGTTTGCTCTCCGAGGCGCGCTGCGCTTCCTCGGCCCGTTTGCGCGCCGTGATGTCCAATACAATCTCGACCGCGCCGATTGTGGTGTTGTGTTCATCGCGCACCGGGCGCGAACGCGACAATACCCAGCGGTCGCCGGCGATCTTGATTTCCTCTTCTTGCGCTTCGCCGGTTTGCAGCGCGCGACGCACCGGGCAGTTGTTGCAGGGGCCTTGCCGATCGCGGAATAACTCGAAGCAATATGGCCCATGCGCGCCGGCCGGCCGCAGATCGGCGCCATCAGGCCCGCGCGGGCGATTTGTCCATACGACGCGTTGCTCCAGATCGTAGAAGACGACTTCCTCGGCGATGCTGCTCAGGATGAGGGCTTTTTCCGATTCTTGCCGGCGCAGCTCTGCTTGCGTGCGCCGATATTCCGTCACGTCCTGTACCGTGACGCGCAGGCCGGCGGGGTTGCCGGCCGCGTCCAGGACTCGGCGCGATTCCAGAATCGCCCATATCTGGCTGCCGTCTTTTCGGATGAACGCGCGCTCCCTGAAGGGAGAGGATGTTTGGTTCGCCAGCCGGTCTGCGAAGGATCGGCGGGCATCTTCGCGTTCAACGAGGAAGTCCCAGATGGGCCGGCCGAGCATCTCCTCCTCGGCAAAGCCCAACATGCTCAATTCCGTCTGATTGACTCGCGTGATGCGCCCCTGGGTATCCAACTCGTGGTAGCCCACCGGCGCCTGGTCATACAATTCGTGGAAACGTTCTTCGTTCGTTTGCACTTGCGCCGCCAGAGCCTCGTGTTGGCGCAATTCGCGCAAGCGCAGGATGCTGATGCCGGCCAGCAAGGCCGTGATACCGGCCACTAACAGGATCGCCATGAGCAGGTCGGGACGCCAGATCGCCCAGGTGTCTTTCTGCGCCGCGCCGACCAGGATGGTCAGTCCGTATGCTGTGGCGCGTTGCGCGACCAGGCGCTTCTGCCCATCCAGCAGGCAGGTGGTCGTCGGCAGGGGACCGACGAGTGCGGTTTGTGCCGGCCCCAACGCGCAGGCCGGCAGTGTCATCCCTGTATAGGTGGCGTCAGGCGCAGCGGCGTTGGCGGCGGCGATGACCTGTCCTTGCGGCGTCAGCAAGGCGACCGCGCCGAAACTGCTCAGGTCCCAGGTGCGGTAGAAACGCGTGAAGTAGGCCGGCTCGATCAGGGCCAGGATCACGCCGGCAAATTCACCCTGGGGGCCGACCACGCGCCGGCTGATGCCAAAACGCCACACGCTGTCGTCCCAGGTCGGCGTCGGCGGAGTGATGAGCCGGCCGGCCCCGGCGCGCTGGGCGATGAAGAAGTCGGCGCTAGAGAGATTGGCGCGCGGGGGAGTGGGGTCGCGCGAAGAGCCAACTACGATGCCGTCGGCGTTCAAGATGATGAGGCGACTGATCTGAGGCAGGGTTTCAAGCGGCGTGACCAGCGCGGCATGAAAATCGGGTTGGGACGCGTTCCCGGCGCGCAGCGCATCCTCCACGCGCTGTACGGCAGCGGAGAGCAGCGCGTCAGCGGCATCGAGGCTGCGATCTGCATGTTCCTGGAACAGGCGCGCTCCGTTACGCGCTTCCAGCTCGCTGAACTGGCGCGCGGCCTGGTAGTTGCTCAGGGCGTGGATGGTGATGATGACAAGAAAACTGAACCAGACTACGCAGGCAAACTGAACCATTTGGCCGGCCAGGGAATTCGTGCGCTGGCGTCTGGCCGCCCCAAGGAACTTCTTGACAGAAGCTGCAAAGCGTTGAGTCGTCGTGACAAATTTGGGCATAGCGTCTCACTGGCACGCCAAAGTATTGCGGAAGCCCTTTGTTCCATGCTTCGTATCTGCTATCATTGTACCACCGACTGAGCCGGCGCGTCAATAGGAAGATGTGGGATGCAGGCGCGGCCCCTGGGAGCCGGCGCCAGCGAACGGGGCGCGAAGGCGCCATGGCGCCTTCGTGCCCCGGCAGATCGGGCGTCAATCGGTTGAGCCGGCAACTATTGGCCGTCGCGGGCGAGCAAGTGCGAGCCGACCAACTTCAGCCATACCGTCAGCTCGGCGATGCCGTCGAACTCGCCTGGGCCGAATTGCAGGTCCACGCCGGCGGCCGACTTGCCGCCATAGGCCTTCTTGTCCCCGAAGCCATACCAGCCCTCGGCCGTCTGCATGCTCAGGTACAGGCGCGCCACTTGCAGCGCGATCTCGCGATCCGACGCGTCGCCGGCTTCTCGATAGCGCATGGCGCAGCCCCAGGCGGCCTTGCCGCTGGAACCGCCATCCCAGGGGTTGACGCAGCGGCGCTGGAAGTCGAAGAACCACTGCGCCAGCTTGAGGTAGCGCGCTTCGCCGGTGGCCTGATGCATGAGCAGCCCGAAGGTGAAGGGGAGGCCCACCGCGTACCAGCACTGATCTTTCTGCTTGGTCTCAAGCACGCGCCAGATCGCCTCGTTTTCGGGGAAGGCTGTGCCTAGCTTGCCATCGGCGTTGATGGTGAGATAGAAGCGCTCGGCCGGCGCCGGCTGCATCTCGATGATGCGCTCGAAGTGGGCGGCGACTTTGCGCGCCGCATCCATCTGGCCGGCGGCCAGGAGAGCGATGCCGGCGATGCCGCTGGACATCGTGTCCGAGCGCTGCTTTTGGCCGGCGACCGATTTCTCCGAATAGAAGCCCCAGTGATCGGGGTCCTGCTGCGTCAGCAAGAAGCGCATGGCCGGCTCGGCGATGTCGTAACGGCCCTGGCGCTGCGCCCCCAGAAGGAGCCAGCCATTGGCGTACTGATAGTGGACAGATACGTGCCAGGGATTCTCACGCGGGCCGAAGTCGCCGTCGGGTTGGAGCAGATGCGCCTTGACATAATCGAAAGTGCGCTCAGCGGCCATCGTCTCGCCCATCAGGTTGAACATCGCGCCGACTTTGTAGAAAGCATCCACCGGCGGGTTCTTGAGAGGCTTCCAGCCTCCATCGGCCTTCTGCAAGCCCAACAGCCAGTCTTTGCTGCGTCGCGCTGCGTCGAGGCATTGTTGTTCCAGCGTCACGAATTCTGACTTCGTCATGGTGTTTACCTCATGGTATGAGTGATAGGGTGAATTGGGTCGCGCGTGCTCAACATACACGAGAGTTGAGCAGATGTCAAAATCTAGCGCGGCCGCGCCAGCCGGCTTTGACAGGCGGCCGGCGCGACGTTACAATGGGGGCGTCGAATCGCAGTCAGGAGAGGCCAGCCATGAACTCGCGTGAAAGGGTGATCGCGTCGTTGAATCATCGGGAGCCGGACCGCGTGCCGCTGGATCTGGGCGGCCACGCCGTTACCGGCATGCACGTCAGCACGGTCTATCGGCTGCGTCAGGCGCTGGGGTTGGATGAGGCCGGCGCGCCGGTCAAGGTAGTCGAGCCGTACCAGATGTTGGGCGAAATTGGCCCGGACTTACAGACCGCGTTGGGCGTGGATGTCGTTGGCTTGCCCAACCCGACCACGATGTTCGGGTTCCGCAACGAAAACTGGCGCCCCTGGACGCTGGATGATGGCACGCCGGCGCTCGTCCCGCAGGGTTTCAACACAGACAAGGAACCGGATGGCAGCATCCTGATGTATCCGGCCGGCGACAAGTCGGCGCCGGCGAGCGGACACATGCCGGCCGGCGGCTTCTACTTCGACGCCATCGTGCGTCAGCCGCCCATGGATGACGCACGTCTGGACGTGCGAGACAATCTGGAGGAGTTTGGCCCCATCTCTGAGGCAGACATCGAGTACTATCGCCAGACGGCCGAGCGCCTGCACACCCAGACGGACAAAGCCATCTTCGCCGGCTTCGTGGCGACGTCTTTCGGCGACATCGCGCTGGTACCGGGGTTGATGTTGCGCCATCCCAAAGGCATCCGCGATATCGCCGAATGGTACATCAGCACGGTCAGCCGGCGTGACTACGTCTATGCCATCTTCGAGCGGCAGTGCGAGATCGCGCTGCAAAACCTGGCGCGCCTGCACGCGGCCGTCGGCGAGCGGGTGACGGTGCTGTTCGTTTCGGGGACGGACTTTGGGACGCAGGCCGGCCCCTTCATCGCGCCCAAAGCCTATCGCGACCTTTTCCAGCCCTTTCATCGGCAGGTGAACGATTGGGTGCATCGGCATACTACGTGGAAGACTTTCATCCATTCGTGCGGCGCGGTGGAGCCATTCATCCCCGATTTCATCGCTGCCGGCTTTGACATCCTCAATCCGGTGCAGTGTTCGGCCGCCGGCATGGAGCCGGCGGCCTTGAAGCGCAAGTATGGCGAGCAGATTGTCTTCTGGGGCGGCGGCACGGATACGCAGCATACGCTCCCGTTTGGGACGCCGGCCGAGGTGCGGGAAGAGGCGCGCCGGCGCATTCGCACCTTCGGGCCGGGCGGCGGCTTCGTCTTCAACTCCATCCACAACATCCAGGCGCGCACGCCGACGGAGAATGTGCTGGCGCTCTACCAGGCGGTGCGCGATTTCGGATGCTATCCGCTGTGATCGCGCTGCAATGGCTGGGCGTGGCCGGCTTCCTGGCGACGAGCGCCGCCGGGCGCTTTTTGATGGATCCCTACCTGACGCGCCTGGAAGGGGCCACGCCGGCGCAACCTCTGCGGCCGGCGGATTTGCGCGGCGCCGGCCCCATCTTCCTGTCGCACGGGCATTTCGATCACGCGCATGACGTGGCGGCATTGTTGGGCGATGGGCATTCGATTTACGGCTCGGCCACGGCGCTGGCGGCG
>CAIQJD010000582.1 GCA_903872005.1 uncultured bacterium
GGCAAACCCCTGCCGTTCGGAGCGACACCCACCGGTGGCGGGACGCAGTTCGCCGTATTCAGCCGGCACGCCACGGCGGTCTCACTTCTCCTTTTCCTGGATCCCCGTAATTCCGCGGCCGCGCATGAGATCGCGCATGAGTTGCTGCACCAGGGCGAGCGCGGCCTGGAGTTGGACCGTCAGACCCGCGAGTTGGAGGCGGAAGCGGTGGCTACTGTCGTCTGCGCGCACTTCGGGTATGAGGTCAAAGGCGCGGCCTACATCGCCCTGTGGAAGGGCGACTCCAAGGCCATCCTCGGCCGGCTGGACACGATCCGCCAGACGGCCTCAACGATCATCAAGGAGGTAGAGGGCTATGTTGTCGCTGCAAACGAAGTCTGAATTGGTCATCTCGGTCGTGAAGTTGCATTGGGGGCGCTGCCAGGAGTGTGGCCGGCGCTTCTGGCTCCGCCCAGAACGGGAACCGCTCCTGCGCCCGATCGTCTGTGAGGCGTGTGAGGAATATCTGCTGGACGTGCAGGCGGCCTACGAGCGTTCCCCAGAAGCGGTGTGGTGAATCATTCCATGCCGTCATGCTTGCGCCGTGAGCCCACAGGACGCGATACGGGCAAAAGCTCGCCGCGGTGACCCGTCGCTCAATGAGCGTGCCGAGGCATTGTCGAGAAGGTAACACTCTCCTCACGGAGGAGACGTGAGGGAATGTTACCTTCTCGAACGCTGAGAAAGAAGGGGCGCAAGAGAGCTATCTGTATAGCATCATCCGCCGCTATCAACTGGAGTCTGCTGGCGCCCCAACAGGAACTCGGATTGATGCAAGGTCTGAGGACAGTGGCCATGATGATCCGTATCGGCATGGCCAATCCCCGCATTCCACAGACCAAATAGGGTGATTCCGGGGATTTGCCTTGACAGCAAACCCGGTACCAATTACAATAGTATCACGTAGGAGCAGTTGAGTCGTTGGGTATCAATCACTCAACGATTCTATCATTCTAGGCATCGCGCAACTCACCCGGCCCTACTACCTACAGTGTTACGGAGACTCAAGTCTACTACCTATTGTGTTTGGAAGGCGGTTTTCCTCAGACGGCAGAGCAAGCGGCTCATAATCGCTGGGTCACAGGTTCAAGTCCCGTCGCCACCACCAAACACGAGTCGTAGTAGGACATGGGATCGCCTCCACTGGATGTAGCAGGTGCATACATCGAGAGGAGACGATCCCATGTCGCGTAACCCAACGATTCACCCGCAAGCCGGCGCGAGTCTTTTGGTGTACCCACTACGACTGGCGGCGCAGAGTTTCATGCTGAGCCGTGAGGCCATGGATTGCACCCCGAGCACCCTCGTGTGGTACCGCCAGTACATCAATGCCCTGATCACCTTCCTCGAAGGTCGCAACATCAAAGAATTGTCAGAGATCACCCCCGATCTTCTCCGCCGATACCTGGTGGATCTGAAGACTCGCAAACTGGCGCCAACGACGATCCATCACCACGCCAGCGCGGCGCGCTCCTTCTTCAACTTCCTCTGTGACGATGGCCTTCTCGTTGAGAACCCAATGAGGCGCGTCGCCATGCCACGCCTGCCAAAGGAGATCAAGCCGGCTTTCACGCCAGAGGACGTGCATCGCTTGCTGGATGGTTGCCAGAACGCCCGCGATCGCGCGTTGGTGCTGTGCTTGCTGGACAGCGGCGCGCGGGCCAGTGAATTCTGTGCTTTGACGGTAGGAGATGTAGATCTTGCCAACGGAGCCGTCAGTATCCGCCAGGGCAAGGGACGCAAGGACCGCGTGGCTTTCCTGGGCCGGAAGGCCGGCCAAGCGCTCACTCGCTATCTACTCGAACGCGGGCCACGCGAGCCGGACTCTCCGCTGTGGCTGTCCATCAAAGGTAACGCTCTGACAACATGCGGCTTACGCCAGATGCTGGAGCGTCTGGCCAAACGCAGCGGGGTTGCCCATTGCCACCCGCACACTTTCCGGCGCACCTGCGCGCTGTGGAGCTTGCGGGCGGGTATGTCCATCTATCACCTGCAATCGATGCTGGGGCACAGCGATCTGAGCGTCCTGCGACGCTACCTGGCCCTGGTCGAAGGAGACCTGAAAGAAGCCCATCGAAAGCACGGCGCCGTAGATAGTCTACTGTAGAGTGAAGCCCAGGTAGCAGTCGCGTGCGTAAAGGCTGCTGACCCGTTTCCCAAGCGAGTCAGCAGCCTTTGATCTTGACTGACGTACTCTGCGCCGGCGACCTGTCATTGCTAGGCCGCTGAACCCTCCTGGTCTAGCGCGCTACCGATGAGTACATTCAGCTGCGCGAATTCTCC
Organism: uncultured bacterium; assembly: GCA_903872005.1. Next base: position 2,323 of record CAIQJD010000582.1, read on the forward strand.
GAACCACGCATGGGCCGCCTCGTTGTACCGTGCGGCAGCCGCTTCTTCGCTGCTGAAATATCCCAGATGCCGGACTCGTCCACACGCGTGGATTTCAGCAATCCAGCGGCGCTTTCGTCTGTCCCAGTGGACGCCCCGATACTGACTTGACTTATGCGCCGGCAGGACCTTGCGATTGGCGGCATTTTGCGATGCTGTGGCGATCCGCAGATTGCCACGAATGTTGTTCAGGCCGTTTCCATCCGCATGATCAACGATCTCGCCTGGCTGCGCGTTCATAATCTGCCTGTGCATGAAGATCAGCCGGCGTCTCCCATCGCTCTCCTCTGTTCTGACGGCGTATTCCTGGTTGTCGATGCGGAAATATCGCCAGGCCCACTGATTCAGCCAGTCGAAATCACCATCGTCCACAGTGGCCGTCTTGTCGTGGCGCCCGCTCAGGAGGATGTTGCTCATCCTAGTAATCCATTGCGGCTATGGCAACCGCGAATCTTGAAGACTTGTCGCATTGCGCTAAGCAACTCTTGCTTCGGAGGCAGAGTCTTCATCGGAAGGTGGCATCGTATCCACGTGGGCAACGTTGGTTAGTCCGTCGACGATCATCAGTGCGTCCACGCTCTCGGATGCATGAGCACGGATACGTTGTCGCATATCGTCGTAGCGCACGCGCTCCGCCTCATGCTTGGAGCGCCTCGCCTCGAGTTTGCCCAGCACCTGCATGCCTTGAGCCGCTTCATCCATTGACGTTGACGTACTCGCTTCCCAGAAACCATCGCCTAAAGGTTTGGCAAGGCCATACGACCACATCCGCCGTAATTTGACGATGACGGTACTGCGTGCACAGCCCGTGAGTAGCTCAATCTCGCGCACATGCCGCTGGAGCCCGAGTCGAGCACTGACCCTGAGTACCCGATGTACAGCCTGCCCGGTGAGGCCCAATGCGCCGCGGACATAGACATCATGCGGATCATCTTCCCTTTCGAGAAGGAGACATTCTCTCACGTATTCCTCTGTGAGGAGAGTGTCTCCTTCTCGCACGCGGGCACCCCCTTCTGCCCGAGCTCTGTCTAGGAGTTCTCCTAACACAGCCACGTCGGCCAGTTCAAAGGTAGCTGGCACACGTGCGCCATTCAGGGCCGGCTCCGTTTGCCTTATGAAGCCTCGGTCGCTCAATCGGCGCAGAGCGTTCCACGCAGCCTTCTTGGAGAGCATGGCCAGATCGGCGACCTCTCGGCACGAAGCGCCAAACTCCAGTGCGCCGATCCGATCAGCAATCTTCAAGAGGGATCGAAAGACGGCTTGGTCAGTGGATCCAGTTTTGCCATGCCAGGGGTACCTGATCAGAAAGTCCCACCACTGTTCCAGATCCACGCGATTGCCGGTTGGAGCCTGCGGTGGGTTGGATTGGAAGTGCCCAAACACTTTCTCAATGGTGTATCTGATGTAGTGCTCGCCGTTCTTCCCCTCCGCGAGATACTTGCCGCTCGTGGGACTCTCCCGGAACATCTGGGCAATCTCCGACTTGGTCCTGCCGGCGTTAAAGCACGCCAGACACAGGGCGGCATCGGCGTCGCTCTTACTCCTGTATTTGGCAATGGCTGCCGGGTCGCCGCGCAATAGTCTTCTTGCTCGCGGGGAGAGAGGCCTGAGCCGGACCCGCGGAGCAGCCTCGGCGGCAACTTCCGTCGATGGCTCGACAAGTGGCTTTACACCGAGATAGTCTAGGAAATCCCACTCTATTTGGGCGATCGCAATGTCTGACTCGGGTCCACCGCACAGGAACTGATAGCGGACGCCGGAGGGGTGAAGGCTTGGAGGGGCGATGACATAGCCTCCATAGCTACGCACATCGATTGCGCCGGCCTTCTGTGTTCTCACCTTCTGATCTGTCCGAAGATAGATATGCCCTCCTCGGCTCGTCTTCACAACCCACGTTGCGATCTCCTCATCAGCAATTTTACCGCAGACTACAGCGAACGCATCTTCCGTGTCGCAGTCCAAGACGACGAGGCCGCCGATTCCGCACATGAGCGCAATATTGGCGTCGGTGAAGTATGTGAAGAGTGCTTCGACTTCCTGTCGTTCGGCCCGGGAGTACTTGTAAGGTGTCCATTGGATGGCCGGCTCTTTGCTGCTTGGCTTGCAGGGAATGGGCATGAATCCGAGGTCGTAATACTTCAGTGCAGTTTCGACGGTTGGTTCTGGCAGATTCGTAGTCACGGTTTTGGATCCTTTCGGAGTGATGTATTGTCAGCGCTGTCGATTGGAACCTGGTGATGGTTCAGAATAGAAACAGCCCTGCGCTATTGTCGTTATAGCACAGGACTGTTTCTGTTTTGGCCGAAATCGGCCCGAACAATCCCGAGAAATCTCGAGAGTCTTTGAGAACTTAGCTGTCGTCAAGCAGCCCGGCGTCTCCAGCGCGCAGGACTAGACTGATGGTATCTTCATCACTCGGCAGGCTCCTACTCGCCTTCTCGATGTGAGCGCGTATCTCCTTGATCGTTTGTCCCGCCGTGTGCAATGGTGCAGCCATCTTGTACACAGCCTTCCAACGCTGGCGAGCCTGCGGGGTCTTGGGCAGCTTGTTCTTGACGTACCTGCGTTTGCTTTCTTCCTGTGAACCTGCCATTTCGGATTCCGTTACGCGACTCTTTGATACATCTCTCGTCGGGGCCGTTGGGTTGTTCGGCTCGGCGGAACCATCGTAAGATATACGTTCACTCTGGGATCGAACAAGGTCAGCGTGCCTGAGCGGGTCGTCCCGAGTAGCCATTCTGAAACGATGCCGAACTCGTGTTAGCTCGTAGTCAATTATCGGTCGAGACGTCGGCCAAACCATGCCTATCCGTTGCAGCAGTAGGCACACCGCGCGCGTGGCCTGAGACTCGTCCTCATGATCCCAAAAATGTACGCATTCAGTGCGATGCTCACCAAGGTCTACATACTTCCAGTCGTGGAAGCAGTGTGTTTCCAATGTGAACGTCAACTGGGTCCGACCTAGACCATGACTAGCCAGTCGTAACTTCATGAAGCGACCTGGGAATGAAACGAGATGCGGCGGGTCTGTCTCCTGACTATCCTCAGTCTTCTCGTCGACCGCGCCGGGTTGCCATACCGTGATCCGCTCAAGGCGGTGGCGGGAATTCTTGAACGGACCAACCTCGAGTGTCGCCAGATCCAATTTCAGGAGCCAGTCCCGCACGACTTGAGGCTCTGCGTCTATGTGAAAGACAAGGCTTGTTTCTATGCCCGCAGGCTCGCCGTCCGACCCCCACATGTCGAAATCATACTCCATGTTCTGGTCTTACCTCATTACTCTAGAGACACGCCTATGCAATAGTAGCCGGCGTCGGGCTACGCTCACCGATGGTTTTGAGGGATATCGCATACTCAGTTGAGTGCAGGATCGCATGGCCTACTTCGGGCGGCATTTGACACGACTGCTACAGTCATCACGGTATTATCTGTGAAATGGCAGTTCTGATGAAATAGCGGTAAGCCCTCGGTCTTGATGCGGCGACGCTCTTGCACTGAGCCTATTACGTCACCTGCGACAGCGCCGACATTAACTGACGCCTTGCCGGTAGGACAACTCCGGTGGCCCATGTTACTCGATCGCGTGAGCCATGTCAATCGCGAACGCGCGTGGGTTTTCTACCATCGGCCAACTCACAGGGTTCGCTGCGTCCGCTCCTCCGAATAACATCCCTTCGTGCCATGTTTCGTATGGATTGCGTGCCGTGTCAGGGCCGGTGATAAAATGGTTCTTCCGCATCTTTCGGGGATGCAGTGTATACTCTGCGGACGTCAAGGCTGTCGGTGTTGGATGCATCTTCATCCCCGGCTGTTCAGAGGTCAGCGATTCATCGTGAGCCTTGACTGGGGCAACGATATCCAGATCAGTAGATGTCACCCGGGGCGCTCGGGATGAAACTCCTGTCCTGGGCTATGTTTCGCGTGGATTTCGGCCAGAGCACCATGGCACACACTGCAATTCTCGCAGCGGGAGCTTCGTTCATGTGGGAGTTCGCCGGCAGCATTTGGGTCAAGGCTGGAAAGCAAGCTCTCGGCTTCAGTCGCGATGGTATTCATGGCGGCCGTTCAGCCGGCATGAAGCCTACCGAGTTAGCGACATGTGGGCGCCGTTCGCATTCAGGCGACAATCGGCCTGAGAAGATCGGCGGCCGATGGCGTCCCGCTAGGATCAGCACCTTTCGGGCCATAGAGGAATCTGTAGCTGCCTTCCATCTGCAGGACATCGTCTCGGCGGCGATGGGCAATCCGCACGCCAAAAATGCCTCTTGCATCTCATAGCTTTCTCGCGTATAATATTCCCATTGCGTTGGTCAATATCTCCATCCCCGCGGTTATCGGGTCTCTCAGCGTGCTTCACCGGCCACCAGCACGCGGCGCTGCAGTCTCGCGCCGGCCGCATCAGTGCCACGCGGCCAACAGTCCGCGTCGCTCCGCATCCCTGCGGCTGGTTCCCCCGACAAGGAAGTGGCGAGATGAAACGCATCGTCCCCCTGCTCGCTCTGGTTGTTCTGTTATCCGCCTGCGCCGCCCCGGCGCCGACTCCCGACGCCAAGGCGACGGAAGCCGCCATGCTGGCGAACATTCTTGCTACCCTCACTGCTAGCGCGCCGACCAGCACTCTCACTCCCACCCAGACGCCTACGGTTACGCAAACGCCGACCGAGACGCCCACCTTGACCCTCACACCGACGGCTACGCCAACCAACACCCTGACTCCAACGCCTTCTCCGATCCCAACGAATACACCCATTCCAACTTCCACTGCGACTTCCACCCAGACTAGGCCGCCGACGGCGACGACGGCCCCCAAGCCGACCAACACGCCGGCTCCTCTCATCGTGCCGTGGAAGCAGAACTTCAAGGCCGGCGCCTGGACATGGAACGTCTACGCGGTGAAGAAAGCTAAGGCGGTCTATTGGTACGGCAGCTCCTATGTAGCCCAAGGATATTACTTGCTCCTCTTCATCCAACTCACCAACGGCAGTTCTGGGACCGCCAGACCCTACGAGATTGACCCATTCTATCTCGTAGACAGCGCCGGCCGGCGCCACGGCCTCTCCGAGCCATTGAGCATCGAGCGCGAGGCCAGTATCGCCGCCAAATGGCAATTCCAATCTGCGACCCTGTGGCAAGATTTCAAGCCCGGCGAAGTCATCGGCGCGGTCGAAGCCTTCGACTTGCCCGAAGGCTCCGGCAACGTCTTCCTGCATCTAGGGGCCGACACGATCTTCGTCGGCAATTTCGATCAGATACCGCTGGAGAAATAGGGTGCCCAAAACCAAACCATCCGCCGCACCATCCAATCTCGCCTTCGAGGCCAAGCTCTGGGCCGCTGCCGATGCCCTGCGCAACAACATGGACGCCGCCGAATACAAACACGTCGTCCTCGGCCTCATCTTCCTCAAATACATCTCCGACGCCTTCGAGGCCAAGCACGCCGAACTCGCCGCCCAGCGCGCCCACGGCGCCGACCCCGAAGACCCCGACGAATACCGCGCCATCAACATCTTCTGGGTGCCGGCCGAGGCCCGCTGGGCCCACCTCAAAGCCAACGCCCCCCAGCCGGCCATCGGCCAGCTCGTGGACGACGCCATGACCGCCATCGAGCGCGATAA
>CAIQJD010000583.1 GCA_903872005.1 uncultured bacterium
GCTGGCCGGCGCGCTGGCGGAGGGTGCGCCGCGCCAGGGCGCGCTGGTTGGTCAGTTTGGCGCAGACGATCTGGCGAGCCAGGCGCAGGCAGAAGTCCGGGTCGGCGGCGCGTTGATATTGCCGGTGACGCAGGGCGATGTTCTTGCCGGCCGGCGTTTCCAGGCGGCCGAGGAGTTCGCCCTGCCGGCTGAGGAGGGTGAGGCCGACGCCGCGCTGTAGCAGGGCGTGGAGGGCGGGCGTGGTGACGCCGGCGACGCCGATAATGACGATTTCGCTGAGTCGCGCCAGGGGCGCGGCGCGGATGACTTGATCGTCTTTGGTGACGAGGATGCGCTGGTATTCTTTCTCGATCATGGCGCCGGCTTCGGTGACGTAGAGGGTGGACATGGGCTATACCTCCACTACCCGTATCCCTAGGGTTCATAGCGGCTGAAGAGCCAGTCCGGGTCGCCTTCGACGACGATCTCTTTGTTTTCCCAGGTGAAGGCGTAGGTATCCCGATAGAAGCGGATGCCGAGGAACTCGAAGCCTTCGTCGAAGCTGGCGACTCTGGTCTTGGCATCTTTGAGGCGCAGGCGCAGGCCGGCGAGGATGTCGGCGACGATCTGGCGCGCCCGTTCGGCTTCGGCGGGGGTCTTGGTCAGGACGATGAAGTCGTCGGCATAGCGCACGAGTTTCCAGCGGGCCAGGAGGAGCTGGCGATCCATGGGGTGCAGGTAGAGGTTGGAGAGGAGCGGCGAGATCGGCGAACCGAGGGGGACGCCGATCGGCCGGCCGCGGCGCGGGGCGCGCGGCTCGATCCAGAGGCGCAGGAGCCGGCGCACGACGGGGTCGTCTACCTTCTCTTCGATGCGGGCGAAGAGGAGTTCGTGGTCTATCTGGTTGAAGAAGTCGTCAATGTCGGCGTCGAGGACGTTGAGGTAGCCGAGGTCGCGATAGGCGATGATGGCGCGCAGGGCGTGGTGGAGGGAGCGGCCGCGGCGGTAGCCGTAGGAACAGGCGAGGAAGTCGCGGTCGAAGAGTGGGTCGAGGATTTCGAGGGCGGCGCGCTGGAGGACGCGGTCGGTGACGGCGGGGATGACGATGCGCCGGCGGCCGCCGGCCGGTTTGGGGATGTAGCGGCAACGCAGGGGCGCCGGGGCGTAGGTGTCCCCGCGCACGGCTTCGGCCAGGGCGACGAGGCGCTCTTCCTAGTTGCGCCGCCAGCGGGCGATGCTGATGCGGTCGCTGCCGGGGATGCCGCGGTTTTCGGCGACTTCTTCCCAGGCCCGGCGCAGGTTAGCGGGGTCGAGGATGCGAGAGATGAGGGAGGTTGGCATGGCATTCCTCCTGTTCGCATGACGGTTGACTTTGGTGGGACTCTGTCTTGTACTCTCCGTAGGTGAGGTGTGGCATGGATGAGCGAAAGTTGATTGAGCACCAGCGTGACATCCTGGGCGGCACATCCGTCTTTGCGGGCACGCGCGCGCCGGTGCAGACGTTGCTGGACTATGTGGCGGCCGGCGAGCGGCTGGACGATTTCCTGGATGATTTTCCGACGGTGAGCCGGCAGCAGGTGGAGGCGGTGTTGGAGAGGGGTTGACGGAGACAGCGCGTCAGATGCGCCGGCATTGGCCCATGCCGGCCGAAGTCTGCACGCCGACGCCGCTGTAGAGGGCGAAGCCGGCCAGGATGTGCAACGCGGCGGCCCAGTAGGGGGCGCCGTCTTCAAGAGAGTACATGGCTCGGCCGACGGCTCCGATGCGGGTTCTGCCATTCTTGGTCGGCGACGGCCGGCTTTCGAGGCTGTAGCGATTGAGCAGGACGCCTTCTTCGGCGAATTGGCGTATGTCGGTGGCGAGGGTGACGCCGCCGAAGGCGTTCCAACGGTCAGCCAGGTTACCGAAGACGAGGGCCGGCAGGGGCAGGGGCATGAGGGCACCACGCGAATGGAAGGCCGTGGGGCTGGCGAATTCCAGGGTAGTCTGGCGCGGCAGGCGCTCGGCCTGGCGCAGGCCGGCGGCGGCCAGTTCCTGGTAGCTCTGGCGACCGCTCCAGGGATGGCGGACGGGGTCGCAGATGACTTCGGCGACGTGGAAGGGGTGGCCGTGGAGAGGCCAGGCGGCCGGCGCAACGTGCAGGAAGCTCGTTTCCAGCGCGGCGCTGATTTCGTCGGTGAGGCCGGTGCAGCGGACTTCGGCGCGGTCGCCGGCGCATACTGTGATGTTGCCGGGCGGGCGCTGCCCCATGATGCCGGAGCAGGTGATGGGTTTGATGCTGTCGCCGTCATGGAGGGATTCGGCAAGCGTCGGCTCCTTTTCGGCCAGACGGCTCAGGAGGAGCGCATGGTTGGCGCGGCCCAGTTCGGCCGGCAAGACGCCGGCGCGTTCGGAGATGAGGCGGAGGACGATGGAGATGGGCATGGGTCACTCCAGATACGGATTGACATCCAGCAGGATGGGGGCCATTTCACCTTTCGGAAGCGGTTCGCCCTTCCAGTCTCGACCAGAAGCCATGTATTGCATGGTGCGGCCCTCTGAGAGACAGGCCAGCGCGGCGCCAAGAGACATCGTTTTCTGTCCGCCAGTGATATCACAAATAATGTAGTCTTCTTTGTAGGCCGCCGTGCGGAAAATGGAGTCGACTTTCTCCCACAGGGCAACATATTCGTGCGGCTTCACTTCGTAGGCCGGCCATATATGCACCTGGTATTCGGGGTGCCGTTTCGCAAGCCATTTCTGTAGAATGACCCAGACCCATGCTGAGCCCCTCACCACTGTGCCGTCGTCCTTAACCTCGTCGGGTGTTCCGATAGGCCAACAATCGCGCAACGTTTTTTCGCGCAGATGATACTCCAGCGCCCGCAAGGCCGGTTCCAGATTGGTGCCCAACAGGACGTCGAAATCGGCATCGGAGAGTGCGTCCAGAGGTTTCTCACGAATCTTCTGGATGGCAGTCTCAAATGCCTCCTTGTGCTTCTTCGTTTCCTCAGGCGTGAGACTCCTCGCCCGTGGATCCAGGGGACTGAGCAGAAGGATCACACCAGCCTTGCCCTGCGGTTGTTCCTCAACCATTTCCAGCACTGGCCGGCGTTGTCTGAAACGCAACAAAGTGTAGACGAACAATATCGCCGTGGCCAGCGCAAGCATCACTACCCAATTGCCAGATATGCCCCACAGGGTCCAGTCGCCGCCAAGGGCATCCGCCAATCTATCCAGGAACAGACCAAAAAGCAGGGTCACGAATCCTAGCGTCAGGCTGGGCTGCCCCGTGAGATACTCAATGAATTTGCGCAGGGATACGTGTTGTCTGGGCCTTCGCGCCATACTCTCCTCGCTTGTCGAAACCTCAGTTTCTGTAGAGACGCTGGATGCATCGGCTATCCGAGCACATCTGAGATCATTTCTTCCCCTTCTCGCAACACTTCTGGCAGCAGGCCGCGCACCCACTCCTTCTCGATGATCATCACCAGGATATAGACGCCGTCTTTATAGTCGTATACTTTCACCGGCACCCAGTTGTCAAAGGTTGCGCCAATGCCCATGGCGAGGGTGACTGGCCCCTTGTAGAACAAGTGCAATTCGGTGATATGCTGCTGGGTGAGACGGTCTTTGATCTTCAGCAGATCCTGCAAGATATGCGGGTATTCTTCGGCAGCGACGAATTCGGGGTGGACGTAGGATTCGAGCGGCATCTGCAAGTTGTTGGCGTCAAGGTATTGCTGCACAGCGCCCTTGATGCTGCCGGCGAGGCCGACTGCAAGCGCCATGGGGGCGCTTCCGCTCTTCTGCCTCTCCCTTTCAAGCTGTTGCTGCATGCGACGACGCGTGCGCCACAGGACGACCAGGGTAAAAGCCAACGGCAGTACCTGGATGATGCTGAGGATGAGGCCGATGATATCCCAGATGGTGGTCATAGCCGAGTTCCTCCTCAGCCGGCGCGACGCGTGCGCGCGTCCTCGCGCCAGGCTTGCAAGTTGATGATCTCGACGACATCGTAGGCCGGCGGGTTGGCGCCGGCGCGCGGGGCCAGGCGCAAGATGGATGGGAAGTGCCCGATGCGCCCGTGGATTTCGGCGAGCATGCCGGCGGCGGCCGGCGCCAGGCCGGGCAGATTGACGATGAGGGCCTCGGTCTGCCATGCGCGGGGCGAGAGGCCGGCGCGGTCGGCCAGGGCGGCGATTTGGGACTGGAGGGCCTCGCCGTTGGCGAATTGTGGCATGATTTCGATGAGGCGCGATAGAGGAGAGCCGGCGAGGCTCTCGATCTGGGCGCGCTGGGCGTCGGTGATGGGGTGAGAGAAGTTGAGGAGGATCATGGTCGGTTGTCTTGTTCCCTATGCTGGCCCAGGCCGGTCTTCCGTGAGCGTTCGATACCAGACTTTCTCTGCGTACTTCTTGCTGGGAATCGCCTTGCTTAGCATCGCTTGCCGAAGTTCCTCAATGAGCGCCGACGACGCCTGGAGCGCCTGCCAACGGTGGACGAGATCGGCCATCTGCGACGGGATGGTCGCCGGGGTGAGCGCCTTGACCCGGCGCAGTAGGTCTTCCGCTTCGACCTGGCCGGGTTCCGTGATCGGCTCAGGCTTCGTTGAACGGCCGATCTGCGTTGGCGCGGTGCTGATTGCCGCGGTGGCGCCCGTCGCTTCCAGGAAGTACCCATAGCCGGCGCTCGTCTTGGCGCCAGCGCCCAACTCCATCAGTCCGCTGGCCAGCCAGGTCTGCGCCAGATCGCGCAGCTTCTTGGCGACCTCGTCAACCTCTTCCCTCCATCCGACGGCAAAACGGAACTCACTGCCTGGCGCGACGGTTAGGAAGTAGACGGGAATCGGGCTCTGCCAGTCGCTGGGCGCGCCATTCCCCTGGTAGTAGGCTGGGAAATGAGGGTTCATGATGTCGAGCTCCAGTTTCGGCGGATGGTTGGGGATGGCATCAAAGAAGATCGCTCCGCCGGCGCACGCCCTACTCTCATCCTCTCCCTCCTGAGGAGCACTGCCGAAAATGGCCATGAAGTCCGCGTTGGCTTCGGCCGCTTCAATGCCTAACTCCGCGTAGGCATACGCTCGAGCAATACCCTTGACGCTGCTGCCCGGGAGCGTGGGAAAGCCATAGCGATGAAAGGTGAAGCCGACTTCCAGTGGCCCTTTGCGGCCAAGGCCGGCGATCATACGCCAATCCGTCTGCATGGCGAAGGGTTCACCGCCGCGCTCACGCGCGAGGACTTCCCAGCGCGCGTTCCAGGCGGTCAACAGGATCTGGTCAGCCTTTGCAGCCGCGTGAGAGACCTGGCGGAGGCCCTCTTTCTTGACATCCTCCTGGCCGTCGGTCTTGCGAGCCCAATCGGGTGCATATCGGTCGAAGAGCAAGCCAGGATTCTGCGGGCGTTGGTCGCGAAGAAACGCTTCCAGCGCCTGCCGTGCTCCATATGGGATCGGGTAGTTCATAGCATATTCTCCCCGTTCACCCTAGTTCCGCCTCGGCGAAGCGTTTCATCCAGATCAAGAAAGCCAGCGCCTCTGACGTAGCCCGGCGATAGTCGTCTACCCCAGTGCCCTGATCCGTAATCCAATCCATGAGGGCCTGTTGACTCCGAATGCGCAGTTCGGCGAGCACCCACTGAGAAAGATGCGTGTATAGTCGCCAATAGGCATTGTTGCCCTTTTCTTTCGGTTGTCCGTTCTCTGACCCTTTGGCGCGCCAGAAAGCCAGTGTTTGACCCAACCCATTGATCTGGATGTCGGCCGGCGCTTTCCGGCACAACTGGCCATATTCTTTGCCGAAGTTCGTCGCTTTTGCATCGCGGACACACTCCCATGCCTTCGAGGCGCGGCGCTGCTCCAAGGTACGCTGGAGGCTGTCTCCGGCGCGAGGCGCTGCACTACGTTCGGTGCTCATTTTCCACCTCCTGCCTGCTGGGCCTGGCCGGTGATTGCCAGTGCGACGAAGCCCTGCCCGGTGGTTTCATCACCACCCAACTGAATGCGCTGCAACTGCAAATCGGTCAACTTCTTGAAGAGACCCTCCGCGCTGAGATCCACACCATCTCTGCGCGAAGCATTGGCCAGCATGGGAGCGTAGAGCAATGTGTCCGTGGGTAGGCTCTCTGCCGTCCACAACGCGCCCGGTTCAACGGTCTTCTTCCTTGGGTCTAGTCGCACGTGCGTCTGTATCTCTGTCGCATACAACGCGAAGTCACGGAAAGCGTTTTCTGGCAAGATGCATAGCCGACCAGGCAGCGCTGCCCGCCAATGAGCATATTCCGACGTGTGCGGCAACGCGTGTTTTGCCAGCCAACCCCCGATCTTGCCTACGCTTTCTGCGTGCTCTGTCTTGGGGCTGAAACTGAAGTCTTCGAGTACCACGTATTCGCCGGCGTTGAGCACACTTCCGTTCACCCAGGCCTGATCTGCACCAGGCGCCTTCGGCAGGGCCGTCGGCCAGTCCGTCATAGACAGGCCGGCGATAACGGCGTCCCGTTGGAAGCGCGCCAGCGCCTCGACACTTGTCGTCCAAGCGAAAACGCCGGCCAAAGATCGTACAGGGAAGAGGAGCAGTCGGGCATCGCCAAAAGACAGCGCACCGGCGTGATCACTGGCGTTGGCTGTCTCGGGACCAAAGATCGCGGCGTGCTCAGCATCGGTCAGTTTGGTTATGTCCTTGCCCTTTGTCTCCGAGCGCAGGCTCCCTTTCAGCCCGCTGGCATGGACCATGGGGTAGTTGGTCAGTCGCTCCCGCTGGATAGGCAGGTCAACTGTGCCCAGGCCGCGGCCCAC
>CAIQJD010000584.1 GCA_903872005.1 uncultured bacterium
GACAAAATCCAGCGTTTGGTGGTATTCTAGTGGCATCGGCGTCCTCCGGGCTATCGGGTTGTCTTGCAACTCCCCCTTACCCGCAGGACGCCGTCTTGTCAAAAGTGGGTAGGAGCCAGGCGCCGGCCTCATTGACGCGCGCGGCGCGTCGTGTTAGAATGGACACAGGCGTACATGTTCCGGTCTCCCCGCGACCTGTCAGGAGGGAATCCATGAAACGCGTATTGGGCGCAATGCCGCAGCGTCGGGCGGCGCTCGCCATCCTCTTCGTCCTGTGTCTCTCGCTCACCGGCCTGCTCGCTTCTGCCCAGGCCGGCCGGCCCGCCCAGACGGCCGCCGCTGCCGTCCCGCTGAGCTGGACCAGCGCGTGTGTGGACTGCCCCAAACAATTCGGCAGCGTGATGAACCGGGCTTTGCGCCTGGATAGCGCCGGCCGGCCGCACATCGCCTACGGCAGCGACCATCTCTACTACGCCTGGCTGGACGGGGAAACCTGGAACCGCCAGATGGTGGACCCGGACATGGACACCGGCTCCTACGCCTCGCTGGCCCTCGATAGCGCCGGCTGGCCGCATATCGCGTATGCCGACCAACGCAATGGCCGCTTGAAATCCGCCCGCTGGAACGGCAGCGCCTGGGAGATCTCGGTGGTGGATGATCCGGGCGACCGCATGGCCGGCTGGCACACCAGCATTGCCGTAGACGTCGCCGGCGCGGAGCATATCAGCTACTACGCCGCCAACGGCCCCGATGGCGAGCTGCGCTATGCCCGCTGGATGGGGAGCGCCTGGGTCGTGCAAAGCCTCGATAGCGGCGGTACCGTCGGCGAATATACCTCCCTGGCCCTCGATAGCGCCGGCCGGCCGCACATCAGCTACTACAGCCGCCTCGACCGGCTCTTGAAATACGCCCATTGGACCGGGGCGGCCTGGGAGATTGAAGAAGTGGATGGCGCCGGCGATGTGGGCCTCTACACCTCCATCGCCCTGGACAGCGCCGACCAGCCGCACATCAGCTACTTTGACCTCAGCCAGGCCGGCTCCTCGGCCAACCTCGACCTCAAATACGCGCATTGGGACGCCGGAGAGTGGCTGATCGACGCGGTGGATGTCGGCCCCTACGCCGGCTATGACACCTCCATCGCCCTGGATAGCGCCGACCGGCCGCGCATCAGCTATCTGGCCGACTTCGACCTGAAATATGCGGAGTGGAACGGCGAGCGTTGGGATTTCACCACCCTGGAGGCGATCAACCAGCTCAGCGTCGGCGCCTCCCTGGCCCTCGACGCGGCCGGCGACCCGGTCATTGCCTATCTCAAGGGCATCGAAGGCCGGCTGCGCCTGACGCGACGCCACGACGGGGAATGGGGCGAGCAGGATATTGACCTGGCCGGCGACGCCGGCGAAGGACTCGCCTTCACCCTGGATAGCGCCGATCAGGGCCATGTCGCCTACTACGATACCCTGGCGCAAGTCATCCGCTACGCCTATTACGATGGGCAAAGCTGGAACATCCGCGAGGTGGACAACGAGCTGGGCGCCCTGTGGGGCGACCAGCGCATCGGCCTGGCCCTGGATGCCGCCGGCCGGCCGCACATCAGCTACATCAAAGAAGACATGCTGCGCTACGCCCGCTGGGATGGCGCGGCCTGGCAGGTGGAGACCATTGACGGCATCTCGCGCGATAGGCCCGGCGTCTTCAGCGCGCTGGCCCTGGATGCCCAGGGCAACCCGCGCGTCGCCTATTATGCCGATGGCTTCCTGGCCCAGGAGCTACGCTACGCGCAGCGCGGCCCGGCCGGCTGGACGCGCCAGGTCGTAGACACCGATGGGGACGTCGGCCAATATTGCGCCCTGGCCCTGGACGCCGGCGGCGCCCCCCGCATCGCCTACTACGACGCCACAAACAGCAACCTGAAGTTCGCCCGCTGGGCGGCCGGCGCCTGGCAAACCCAGACGGTAGACGCGGCCGGCGACGTGGGGAAATATGCCTCGCTGCGCCTGGATAGCGAGGCGCGCCCGCGCATCGGCTATTACGACGACACCCTGGGCCGGCCCAAGACCGCCTTCTGGGACGACGAACGCTGGGTCATCGAAGTGGTGAACGATGCCCTGCCGATGGCCGACGACCCCGCGACGCTGGGTCGCAAGGCCGGCCAGTACGCCTCTCTGGCGCTGACCGCCGGCGGCGCGCCCCACCTGAGCTATGGCGGCGCGTCGGCCGGCTTCGTCCACTATGCCCGCAAGGTGGATGGGAGCTGGCACTTCGAGCTGACGGACATCTGGTCTACAGCCTACGCCACGAACTTGCAGCTCACCCACGCCGGCTATCCCGACATCGCCTGGCGCAACGCCGTCGCCAACGGCCTCTACTATGCGCGCGGCCGGCCGGTTGCGACGGCCACGCCCAGCCCCACCCTCACGGCCACGCCCACGCCCGGCGGCCCCACGCTGACGCGCACGCCGACCAAGACGCCCACGGCCACCATCACGCCGGGCGGCCCGACCCTGACGCGCACGCCGACCCTGACCGCGACCATCACCCCCGGCGGGCCGACGCTGACCCCCACACAGGGACACGCGACCGCTACCCCGACCGCGACGTCGGCCGGCCCCTTCACCGCGACGCCCACGCCGACGCCTTCGCGCACCCGCACACCCACCGTGGCCGGCACGCCGACCATCACCCTGACCCCGACCATTACCCTGACGCCCAGCATCACCTACACCCCCAGCCGCACGCGGACGATCACGCGCACGCCGACCCGCACCGCCACGCCGAGCGCCACGCGGACGCCCACGCGGACGCCGACATCCACCCGCACCCACACGCCGACCAGGACCGGCACGGCCACGCGCACCCCGACCCCGACGCAGACGCCGACCATCACCCGGACGCCAACCGTCACGCAGACGCCTACCATCACCCAAACGCCGACGATCACGCAGACGCCCACGGAGACGGAGACGCCCACGCCGACCGATACGGTTACGCCCACCGTCACGCCGGCCGCGACGCGAACGCTGACAGCGACGCCGACAAGATCGGCGACGCTCACGCCGACCTGGACGCGGACATTGACGACAACGCCAACCCGGTCGGCCACCCCGACGCCCACGCGCACGGCAACGCCCACGCGCCGCTGGAACGACTCCGTGTGGCTGCCGCTGCTCATACGGGCGCGCCGCTATCCCTCGGCGCCCTGGCCGCCATGAGGTCGGCCGGCCGGCTCGGCCTGCTCCTGGCGGCCGCGCTGGCGCTGAGCGGCTGCGTCGGGTTGCCCATCGGCCCGAACGCGCTGGCCCTGGGCGCTGGCGCGCCGGCCGGCCCCCTGGAGATCGCGCTCGCCCCGCCGGCCGAGCTGGACTTCTTGAGCCGGGCGGAAGTATTGGACTTGCGCCGGCAGGCCGTCCAACAGCACGCGGCGCTGCTGGCCGCGCCCTACCGGCCGGCGCCGGCGGTCTTCGGCCAGGCGCAAGGCGGCCGGCCCTGGTGGGGCGTCGCCGGCCAGTTCTACTATGCCAACGGCGCGCGCAGCATCGAAGGGCCGTCCGAAGAAGCGCGCTTCATCTTGAACCCTTATCTCCTCGTGGCCGCCGAGATGACCGGCTTGAGCATTTGGGGACGCGGCCCGGCGCCGTTGGCCTGGGACACGGGGCGCATCGGCGCGGCCGACCTGGCGCGGCCGGACTTCCCCTTCTATTGCCCGCCGGCGCGCCTGGTCTGGCGGCCGGCCGAGCGCCGCGCCGAAGTCACGTATGGGGTGTCAGCCTATCTGGCGGCGGTGAACCATTGGACGCGCCGGCCGCTGACCCTGGCCGACGCCAGCTTCGGCTTGATCACGTACAATGCGCGTGACTTGAATCTGCGCTATCTCTATCTTGCGCCGGCCGAATCGCGCAACGTCATCGCGCCGGCCGCGGCGGCAGGCCAGCCGGTAGCCCTGCGCCACTATCTGCACGTCGGGTCGAGTTGCGGCTACGCCGGCGGATGCAACAACATGAGTCCGCATATCCCGGAACTTGAGGAGCTACGCATCGAGGCCCTGCCGGCCCTGGCGACGCTCAAGCTCTGGCAGCGCCGGCCGGCCGGCGTGGCCGCCGAAGCGGATTTCACATGGATGATTCAATTCCAATGAGAGACGCCCGGTCGGGCCGTTGATTTGCTCCGCCCATCATTCTATGCTATAATCCCCTTCGACGCCTGAAAGGAACACCTGTGGTGAGAGGATAGAGGAGGGGTAGCGTGTCTCTGTCGAAAATGGAGAAGGACTCGATCATCGAGACCTTCCGTGTCCATCCTAGTGATACTGGTTCGCCGGAAGTGCAGGTCGCGCTTCTGACGACGCGCATTAACGAACTGACTGAGCATCTCAAAGTGCACAAGCACGATGAACACTCTCGGCGCGGCCTGCTCAAGTTGGTCGGCCAGCGCCGCCGGCATCTTGCCTATCTCAGTCGCACGGACAACGAGCGCTACAAGACGCTCATCGGCCGCCTCGGGTTACGCAAGTAAGTCAGCTTACAGCAGTGCGTGTGAAAGCCGAGTAAAGTATCCCATAGTCCTGTGAGATGCGGGCGCCTGGACTTTCCCCGGTCAGTTACAAGGGGACACGCAGGGTCCGCATCTGTGCATATAACCACTTTACACAGAGGTTAGTAAGCAATCGAAGCCCAGAGGGCAGCCGGCCGCGTATACGAGGCGCAGGAATTGGGGAGCACGCCGCAATGCAAACCGCGTTGCGACAGGCTCCCCAGTCCCTGACCTCTGGCCCGGCCTGTACGTGCCCCCAGCGCCATGAGGAAAGGAACCCATGTTCAAGCAATTCAAAGCCATGATTGGCGATCATGAGATCGTCATCGAGACGGGCAAGCTGGCGAATCAAGCCGGCGGGGCCGTCACTGTCCGTTCTGGCGACACCGTCCTGCTCGCCACCGCCACTACATCCAAGAATGCCATCACCGCCGACTTCTTCCCCTTGAGCGTAGATTACGAAGAGCGC
>CAIQJD010000585.1 GCA_903872005.1 uncultured bacterium
GACAAAATCCAGCGTTTGGTGGTATTCTAGTGGCATCGGCGTCCTCCGGGCTATCGGGTTGTCTTGCAACTCCCCCTTACCCGCAGGACGCCGTCTTGTCAAAAGTGGGTAGGAGCCAGACGAAGAGGCCATTGCAATATTACATAATGTGTGGTAGAATCGGTGCATGCACATGCACCGTCTGATGACGCGCGGGCGAGTCTATCCCGCCGGACGGCACGGAGGAGTGGCGCGCATGAAGGCTTTTCGAGTGGCACTGCTGGCTTTGGTGATGAGTCTGGCGTGGTGGTCCGCGGGAGGATCTCTGCTGGGGCACGGCGCGCCGAGTCTGGATCTTCCGCCGATCAACATCGAGTATGTCGGCAAGAGCGATGGAAATGCGTGGGCGCTGGATCAAGACGGCGACTATGCTTACGTGATCTCCGCGGAGGGATTGCGGGTGATGGATGTCAGCACGCCGGCCAGTCCCAGCGAGGTCGGCTTCTTGTCGCTGACCAGCACCGCCTGGAGCGCCGTGGTCTCCGGGACCTACGCGTACCTGGCAGCCGACTGGAATGGTCTGGTGGTTGCCAGCGTGGCTCCCCCGACGGCGCCGGCCGAGATCGGCTCGATCACCACCGTAGAGGGCGCGATGTGGGTGGATGTCAAAGGGCGGTATGCCTATGTCGCCGCGTATAATGCCGGCCTGCGGATCATTGACATCAGCAATCCCGCCAGTCCATCGCAGACGGGGTTCTATGACACCCCGGGCAGCGCGATGGGTGTGGCGGTGCAGGGCAATTTGGCCTTCGTGGCGGACTATGACGCCGGCCTGCGTATCATCAACGTGAGCGATCCGGCGAACCCGGTCGAAGTCGGCTCCATCCAGGGGCCGGAGGATCCATCTGATCCAGACGCCTGGACGGCGCAGGGTGTGGCTGTGGCCGGCGACTGGGCCTATGTGGTGGACTGGGACCGGTTGCGGGTGATCTACATCGCTGATCCGGCGCATCCGATTCAGGCGGCGCTCTTTGACACGCCGGGGCAAGCCTACGCGGTGACGGTCATTGGCAGCTACGCGTATGTGGCAGACTATGATCTGGGTCTGAGCATTGTGAACATCAGTGATCCGGTGCATCCCCATCAGGCCGGCTTCTACGACACGCCGGGTACGTCTACCGGCATTGCGGTGGGCGGCGCAGGAGCGGCCTCCGTGAGCGCGACGGGCCAACTGGTCTATGTGGCGGACGGCGACAATGGTATGGTGATTCTGCGCTTCCTGGGCGAGTCAACCGGCACTGCGACGCCGACGCCCACCAATACGAGCACGCCGGCGAACACCGCGACCAATACCCCGACCAGCACCTCCACGGCTACCAACACGCCGACAGCAACGCCTACCTCCACGGAGACGCTCGTCGCGACGGCCACTTCGACCTTGACGCCAACAATCACGCAGACGGCGACGCATACTCCGACGCAGACGCCGGTTCCTACGGCTACGCTCACGGCCACACCGACCAACACCTCGACGCCGACGCAGACGGCTACCGAGACCGCCACGATGGTTGGCCCAACGTCCACTTTCACCGCGACGCCCACCGGCGTCTGGGTCAGCCCCACGCCGACCAGCACGCCTACTTCGACCCATACATCAACGAGTACGGCGACGGCCACGGTTACGGCGACGACGGCAGTGACGGAGACGCCCACGGAAACCGTTGAAGCGCCGCCGACAGAGACGGCCACGCTGGAGCCTACCGTGACCGAGACGCCAGAGGAGACCGCGACGGCCACCCTGACGTCTACGGCGACGCGCACGGCGACGCCTTTCAACACACGCACGGCAACGCCCACCTCCTGGCCGACGCGCACGCCGACGGCGACGGCATGGCCTTCGCCGGTGCATCCTTCCATGGAGTGGGTCAACTTCCATGGTCGGGTACAGCTTGCCGACGGCCGGCCGGCGCCCTATGGCACGGTCATTGACGCCTATGACCCGCGTGGCATCCACTGTGGCACGTACTACGTCACCCGCGCCGGCGTGTATGGGCTAATGCCGATCTATCGCGATGACGAAAGCACGCCCGTGCGCGACGGCGCGTTGCCCGGCGATTACCTCCGCTTCGTGGTCAATGGTGCGCCGGCGGCTGCGCTCGGCCCCGATGACCCGATCTGGACGGACCCCAGCGACGTGCGGAACGTGAACTTGCGGGTTGGCGCTGTGATCCATCGCACCCTGTACTTGCGGCGCGGCTGGAATCTCATTTCGTTGGATGTGGCTCCGCTGAACCCGGACATTGAGAGTATCTTCGCGCCGTTGCGGGGGCTGGTGGAATTGGCGCTGGGCTTCGATTGCGAAGACGGCGCGCTGTCCTACTATCCCGACCTGCCGGCCAGCCTGAACACGCTGCAAAGGATGGACGCGTGGCATGGTTACTGGGTGCGGATGTACAGCGACGCGCACCTGGTGGTGCCGGGCATTGAGGCGCCCAGCAACACGCCCATGAACCTGTGCGCCGGCTATAACCTCATCGGGTATCTGCCGAATGACGCGTTGAGCGTGCCCACTGCGCTCTTCTCAGTCGAGGACGCGCTGCAGAACGCGTTGGGCTTTGACCCGGTCTTGGGCGCTCTGTCGTACTATCCGGACCTGCCCCCCGAGTTGAATTCGTTACAGCGGTTGGAGCCGGGACGGGGGTACTGGGTCAAGCTGCGCCAGGACGGTGAGTTAGTTTACCCTTAGCGCAGCGGACTGCTCAAGATTTCTGAGGACGCCGGCCAACGCGAACGGGCCGGCGTCCTGCGCTTGCAGGAGGCAAACGTGTCACAGCGGCAACAGATTGCGCCTTTCGGGACGTGGGCCTCGCCCATCACTTCGGCGTCCATCACGGGGCGCTCCGTAAGTCTGGTCGAGCTGGCGACCGACGGCGCGGATGTCTACTGGATAGAATCGCGGCCGACTGAAGGCGGGCGCAACGTCATCGTGCGGCGCGCGCCGGATGGGGTGGTGGCCGATGTGACGCCGGCGCCGCTCAACGCTCGGACGCGCGTCCACGAATACGGCGGCGGCGCGTTTCTCGTCGCCGATGGGATGGTCTACTTCTCCAATTTCGCCGACCAGCGGATGTATTGTCAGCGGTTGGGCGAGGAGCCGCAACCACTGACGCCGGCTGGCCCCTTCCGCTACGCCGACGGTGTGCTGGATCGGGCGCGCCGGCGCATCGTCTGTGTGCGCGAGGATCACAGCGGCGCGGGGCAGCCGGCCAATACGCTGGTGGGCCTGAGTCTGGATGGGGGCGACAACGGCCAAATTCTGGCTGCCGGCAATGACTTCTACGCATCGCCGCGCCTGAGTCCCGATGGGACGCGTCTGGCCTGGCTGGCCTGGAATCATCCCAATATGCCGTGGGATGGCACGGAGCTGTGGGTCGCGCCGGTGGGGGCGGATGGGAAGTTGGGGCGCGCCGTGAAAGTGGCCGGCGGGCCGGCAGAGTCGGTCTTTCAGCCCGAATGGTCGCCCGATGGGATGCTCCATTTCGTCTCTGACCGCAGTGGTTGGTGGAATCTTTATCGTTGGCGCGGCGTGCGGGCCGAGGCCCTGGCGAGCATGCCGGCGGAATTCGGCGCGCCGCAATGGGTCTTCGGCATGTCCACATACGCCTTCACCGCGTCCGGCCGGCTGATCTGCTCGTTTTGTAGCCAGGGCGTCTGGCGTCTGGCGACGCTGGATGCCGGGACCTTGCGCGTGCTGGATCTGCCTTTCACGGACTACTCGCTGGTGCGTGGCATAGGCGAACGGATTGTGTGCCGCGCCGGCTCTCCCAGCGAGCCGACGTCTTTCGTCATGCTGGATGTGACGATGGGGCAGGTCGAGGTGTTGCGGCGCGCCAGCGCGCTGGCCCTGGATGCCGGCTATCTCTCCATCCCACAACCGATTGAGTTCCCCACCGAAGGCGGCCTGACCGCGTATGCGCTGTACTACGCGCCGACGAACGCGGACTATGGCGCGCCGGCCGGCGAGCGTCCACCGCTGCTCGTCTTCAGCCATGGTGGGCCGACCGGGACGGCGATGACGACGCTCAACTTGCACGTGCAGTATTGGACGAGCCGGGGCTTTGCTGTGGTGGACGTGAACTACGGCGGGAGCACCGGGTACGGGCGGGCCTATCGGCAGCGCCTGATTGGTCAGTGGGGCGTGGTAGACGTGGATGATTGCGTTGCCGCGGCGCGCTATCTTGTGGCGCAAGGGTTGGCCGATCCGCGTCGTTTGGCGATCCGGGGCGGGAGCGCCGGCGGGTACACGACCCTGTGCGCGTTGACGTTCCGCGATCTATTCCAGGCCGGCGCCAGTCTCTACGGAGTCAGCGATCTGGAAGCTCTGGTGTTCGATACGCATAAGTTTGAGTCGCACGACCTGGACAAGCTGATTGGGCCATATCCGGCGCGGCGCGATCTCTACCTGGAACGCTCGCCAATTCATCATGTGGAACGCTTGAGCTGCCCGATCATCTTCTTCCAGGGGACCGAGGACAAGATCGTGCCGCCCAACCAGACCGAACGGATGGTCGAGGCGCTGCGCGCGAAGGGCGTGCCGACGGCTTACGTGTCGTTCGAGGGCGAACAACACGGCTTTCGCAAGGCCGAGAACATTCGGCGCGCCCTGGATGGAGAACTCTATTTTTACGGCAAGGTCTTGGGGTTCAAGCCGGCCGATGATCTGCTGCCGGTAGAGATCTGGGGTCTCGATCAGGCGTCGGCTGCCGGCGGCGTCTCTTCGGGCGTTCCGGCTGCCTGAGCGGCGGCCTGTTCGCGCCGGCGCTTGAGCGCGACCTCTGCGGCGCGGGCATAGAGCGAGC
>CAIQJD010000586.1 GCA_903872005.1 uncultured bacterium
CGCGGCGATGTCCAGGTCGCGCAGGAGGCCCGGCGCATCGCCGGCGCGGCTTTGGCGCGCGGCCAGGGCCAGGCCGAAGGCGGCCGCCGCGCCGATGGCCGGCGCGCCGCGCACGACCATGTCGCGGATGGCTTCGACGACCTCATGGTAGTCGGTATATGCGACAACGACGTATTTGTGTGGGAGGAGGCGCTGGTCAATCATCTTGACGCGGCCGTCTTCCCATTCGACGGTACGCATAGGCACTCCTTGGTCGCGGTACGACTGGACAAAAAAAGGCCCTCCTGGCAAGAGGAGAGCACGCGAGGGACAGTACCTCCTCTCATCTACCAGACGACGAACAGGCCAGTACGCGCCTGCCCACCGCTGCCGGAATTGGCACCATAGCACGCAAACCTGGTTGCCGGGGCTTCCCAGGGCCGGTCCCTCCACCCCTCTGGATAAGAGCGTCCAGACGTATATGACTGAGGAGCGGTATAACATAGGAAAGGGGATTTGTCAAAATGGTTGCGCTGGCGTCTTCTTTGCGCGCCCGTGTTTCACATGGTACAATCGCCTCGTCTTCACCCCGCCGGCGCGCCGCGACGCACGCTCGGGGGTTCTATCCTTCATCTCAGAGGAGCGAGCGTCACCATGAAGCAGATCGTGCAGTGCGTCCCCAACTTCTCCGAAGGCCGGCGCCAGGAGATCATTGACCAGATCGTTGCCGCTGTGCAGAGCGTCGCTGATGTCCTGATCCTCGACATCGCTTCGGACACGGACCACAACCGCAGCATCATCACTTTTGTGGGCGAGCCGGCGCTGGTTGAAGAGGCCGCCTTCCGTTCGATTGCCAGGGCCGCGGCCTTGATTGATATGACGCAGCACAAGGGCGAGCACCCGCGCATGGGCGCGGCCGATGTGGTGCCTTTCGTGCCGATCCGCGGTGTCACAATGGAAGAGTGCGTTGCCAGCGCTCGCCGGCTCGGAGCGCGCGTCGGCGCGGAGCTGGACATCCCGGTTTACCTCTACGAAGAGGCGGCGACGCGCGAGGGGCTACGCAACCTGGCGGATGTGCGACGCGGCGAGTATGAGGTGATCCGCGAGGAGATCGCGATAGTAGAGAGCCGCCGGCCGGATTTTGGGCCGCGCCGGCTGGGTCGCGCCGGGGCGGTTGCCATCGGGGCGCGCGCCGCGCTGATCGCCTTCAATGTCTATCTCAACACGGCCAGCGTAGAGATCGCCAAAGCGGTGGCGCGCGCGGTGCGCCATTCTTCGGGGGGGCTGCGCTACTGTAAGGCGCTGGGTTTGCTGGTGGAAGGGCGCGCCCAAATCTCGATGAACCTGACCAATTTCCATCAGACGCCGATGTTGCGTGTGCTGGATCTGATCCGCTCCGAGGCAGCCAAATGGGGTTGCACCATCGTGGAAACCGAAGTGATCGGGCTAATCCCGCAAGAGGCGTTGCTGCAGGCGGCCACGGCGGCGCTACAACTGCATGATTTCAAGGCCGGCCAGGTGCTGGAGAATCGCATCGCCGGTCTATGAGTGAGATGCCCATGACTTCCAATGAGAGATTGCGCCGGCTGCGCGAAATGAAGCTGGCTTCGACCCAGGGCGGCGGCGCGGCGCGCACCGAGCGGCAACATGCCCAAGGAAAGTTGACCGCGCGCGAGCGTCTGGAGCTCCTGCTGGACAAGGGGAGCTTCGTTGAGCTGGATCGCTTTGTGGTGCATCGTTCCAGCGACTTCGGCATGGACGAGCAGCGCTTCCTGGGCGATGGCGTAGTGAGCGGCTACGGGACGGTGGACGGCCGGCTGGTCTACGTCTGGGCGCAGGATTTCACCATCGCCGGCGGGACGCTCTCGGAAGCCAACGCGGCCAAGATCTGCAAGGTGATGGACCTGGCGCTGAAGAATGGCGCGCCGGTCATCGGCATCGCCGATTCCGGCGGGGCGCGCATCCAGGAAGGGGTCGCCAGTCTGGATGGCTACGCCAACATCTTCTTGCGGAACACGCTCCTTTCGGGCGTTGCGCCGCAGATCAGCCTGATTATGGGGCCGTGCGCCGGCGGGGCCGTCTATTCGCCGGCGATCACCGACTTCGTCATCATGGTCAAGCAGAGCAGCTATATGTTCGTGACCGGGCCTGAGGTGGTCAAGTCCGTGACGCGCGAAGAGGTGAGCTTCGACGATTTGGGCGGCGCGTTGGTGCATGCTTCGACCAGCGGCGTGGCGCACTTGATCGGCGATGGGGAAGAGGACGCCATCTATCTGGCGCAGAAGTTGTTGAGCTATC
>CAIQJD010000587.1 GCA_903872005.1 uncultured bacterium
CGTCGCCGACGCCGGCGCGGAGAAATCGCGCGCCGGCACGCGCAGCTCGACTTGCCCCAACGTCACCGGGGCGCTATCCGGCGCCACGCGCACGGTGATCTCTACCGGCCCGGCCGGCCAACGGGCCGGCGCGCGCAGCAGGGCGCGGCCGCGCAGCCATGCGCCGGCGCGCCACTGATCCGTCGGATAGCTTTGCATCAATGCGAGGGGCTGCTCGACGACCAGATCCGTGCGGCCGGCCGGCCGCAGCGCCACGGTCGCTGACCAGGGCGCATCCGTCGGGGCCAGGCAATGCCAGCCCAGTTCCAGCAGGAAAGTCTCGCCGGCGGCGATGCTCTGCGGCAGCCGGCTCATGCTGCCCAGGGCCAGCCGGCCGCCCCATTGGTAGTCCAGCGCGAGGGGCAGGCCCAGGGCCGCGCCGTCATCCGTCCGGCCGGCTTCGGCCAGGCGGAAGGGGCCGGCGCGGGTCGCCTTGCCCTGCGGCGCGCCGGCGGCGTCGAGAATATCCAGCCCATCCAACTGGCCGGGGGTATACACGCGGATCTCCAGCGTATAGTCGCCGGGCGGAATGCCGGCCAGGGCCGGCAGACGGGCGCGGCCGGGCGTGATCGCGCCGACTTTCCAGCGTGTGGTCGGATAGAGGTAGGCGCTCGGCCGGCCGTCGGCCGAACCGGACAGGATGCCCTGCGCGTCCAGCAGGCGCAGCGAGACGGCCAGGTCGTCGGCGATGGGTTGCAGGGCGCGCCAGTAGAGGACGTACTCGTCGGGGCGCGGCTGCGACCAGCCGGCCAGCTCGACCAGATTGCCGAAGCGGATCGCGGCCGGCTGGCTGATGGGCGGGCCGGCCGGCCAGACCGCGTCGGCCGGCAGACGGTAATGATCCAGGCGCACCTGCCAGAAACGCGCCGGCTGGGACTGGCGTTGGCCGGCGGCGTCCAGCATGATTTCCAGGACGCCGTTGGGGTCGGCCACTTCATCCTGCCAGCGCACAACCCAGACGCCGGCTTTGCCGGCCAACGCCTCCCGCAGCGCGCCGGCCATCTCGAAGGTGACGACGCGTTCCGTGGAGAGGGTGCGCTCGGCCGGCAAGAGGAGCCGGCCGCTATCAGGCAGGTAATAGTCGAAGACCGGGAACGTATGGCCGGAGACGAGGATGACGGCCTCGTCGGGCTGGCGCCGGGCGCGCAGGGCGGCCGCCACGTCGCGAAAGTCGGCCTTGCTGAAGGCGGCGTCGGCGTAGAGGTTGTAGTCCGAGCGGATGAAGCCGGCCAGAAGGAAGAGGAGCAGCAGCGCGGCGCATGGCACGCGGACCGACGCCGGCAGACGCGTGCGCCGGTTTGAACGCCTGTCGCGCCGGCTGGCGCTCGTCCACGTGCCCCATCCCAGCTCGGCCAGACCGCAGGCCAACAGGAGCAAAAAGGCCGGCGCGGCCGGCATCAGATAGCGCGTATTGAATTTGGGGACGCGCAGGGCCAGAGCCAGGACGCCGGCGACCGGGACGACGAGATAGAGCGCCAGGAAGAAGAGGGCGCGCCGCCGGCCGGCCCACCACAGGACGCCGGCGCAGAAGACCAGGACAACCAGGCCGCCCAGCGCCCAGGGCCAGGCGTTCTGCTCCAGCATCGTCTCGCCCACGCTGAACGAGATGAGCGCCTTCCGCAGCGCCTCGCCCAGCTTGAGCGCGCCGCGCCAGTAGCTCTCGTCGGCGCGGAGCCGGCCGAGCTGATAGGGCAGCCAGGGGAGATAGGCCAGGCCGGCCGCCAGCCAGGCCCAGAGCGGGGCCAGCGCCGGCCGCTGCGCCCGACCGGCGCGGCGCAGCGCCAGCGCGGCATAATAGAGCGCGTGGGCCGCCAGGAGGAAGATGGCGAAGTAGTGCGTGTAGAGCGCGGCGATGCAGACCAGGGCATACGCGAGGCCCGCCGGCCGCCTGGGTCGCCTCGCCGCGCACAGATCATACAGCAAGAGCGACGCCAGCAGCCCCAGGCCGGTCAGCAGGGCGTAGTTGCGCGCTTCCTGGGCATACCAGAGCTGCAGGGGCGAAAGGGCGAAGCAGAGCGCGGCCAGGACGCCGGCGCGCGCCGAGTGGAGCCGCCGGCCGGCCGCCCAGGCCAGTGCGACGGTCAGCAGGCTGCACAGGGCCGAGGGCCAGCGCAGCGCCGCCTCGGAGCGCCCGAAGAGCCGCGTCCAGCCGGCCAGCAAGTAATAGTAGAGCGGCGGCTGGATGTCGTCGGCGGTCCAGCGCGTCATGTCGGGCAGGGAGAGCGTCGTCAGGTAGGCGCTGACGCCTTCATCATACCAGAGCGATTGCCGGCCCAGGCCGGCGAAACGCAGGGCGGCCGCCAGCAGC
>CAIQJD010000588.1 GCA_903872005.1 uncultured bacterium
ACGCCGACGGCGACGATCACACCGACCCCCTCGCGGACGTTATCGCCAACGATCACGCGCACGCCCACGCGGACGGGGACGCCTACTCGCACGGGCACGCCGACCCGCACGCCAACCAATACGCGCACGCCGACGAACACGCGCACGCCAACCTCTACGTTCCCGGCCGGGACGCCGTCTCCGACGGCCGCGCCGCCGGCGTTCCCGCAACGCGTCAATGCCGGCGGGGCGCTGTATATCAGCGGATCGGGCACGGCGTGGGCCGGTGATCGGGCCTACATGGTGGGCAACTGGGGTTACGCAGGAGGGGGAACCTATACGACCGGGGCGGTGATCGCCGGGACTGAGGATCAACCGTTGTATCGCACCGCGCGCGTTTGGCCGGCGTCGGCGTTGCCCGGCTATCGCTTCCCGATGCCGAATGGCGCTTACTGGGTGCGACTGAAATTCGCGGAGACCTATTGGTCAGCGTCGCGCAAACGTCAATTCAGTGTTCGCGTCGAGGGGACAACGATCCTGACCGATTTTGACATTTTCGCTGAGGCCGGCGGGAAGTATATCGCGGTGGATCGAGAGTTCCGTGTGGACGTGATGGATGGGGAGTTGACGTTGGACTTCATCCGCTTGATGGGTTATGACAATCCGATGGTCAGCGCGATAGAGGTCTGGCCGGCTACGCCATAGTTGGGGCGATTACGAGAGGTGAACAGGGCCTCCGCCAACCTGGCGGAGGCCCTGGCGCGCCCGGGGTCAGGCGGCCGGTTGGCGAAAGCCGACGACGAAGAGCGCGACGGCCATGAGGCGCAGGATACCGCTGGCGGAGATGGTGATGGCCAGGTCGAGCCGGCCGGTCAGGAGGACGAAGAGGCCGGCATAGACGGCGGCGAAGAAGACGAAGATGCCGGCGGCCCAGGTGGTGAGGCGCGCCGGACGTGAAGGCGAACGGCGCATGGCGCGCAGTGCCAGCGTCATCAAGGGAATCTCGGCCAGGGCCAGAGCCATGAAGACGACGTAGAGGATGAGGATCAGGAGGCCGGCCGAGTCGGGCGCGAGGTCGCGCAGGGCGGCGGCAAGCCAGGCCGGCCCTTCTTGTGCGCTGCGCCAATAGCCCAGGGCCAGGATGAGGACGCCGTTGGCGAGGAGACCGAGGCCGCCGGCGAGGGCGAGGCGGATGCGTTCGTCCAGTTTCATCATTCTCGTCCTTGCCTCAGTCTAGTCCATGCTCAGGGCGCGCGGCGTACAGCGGGTGACACAGAGTCCGCAGCCGGTGCAACGGTTGGGGTCGAGGATGGCTTTCTTTTCGATCACTTTGATCGCCTGGTAGACGCAACTGATTTCACACAGCCCGCAGCCGGTGCAGCGATCCCAGTCGAGGCGCGGCGGGACGGCGTCGAGATGGACTTGCCGGCCGGCGGCGTGGCGCAGGGCCAGGCCGCGTATATCATTGACGCTGGCATGGCTGTGGGCGTCGAGCCAACGATCTATTTCGCCGGCGATCTTGCCCAGGGCCTGGGGCCCGCGCAGGATGACTTCGGTGCAGACTTGCACGGCCCATGCGCCGGCCATGATCATCTCGATGGCATCTATGCCGCGGCTGACGCCGCCGACGCCGAAGATGGGCAGGTTGACTGTGCGGGCGATGTCGTAGACGCAGCGGACGGCCAGGGGGCGCAAGGCCGGTCCTGACATCCAGCCGAAGCCCTCGGAACTGCCCATCCAGGGCCGGCCGGTCTCGATGTCGAGGGCGAGGGTGGGGCCGAAGGAGTTGATGGCGACGATGCCATCTGCGCCGGCATCGCGCGCCGCCCGTGCGGCGACCTGCATGTCGCGGGATGGGCTGAGCTTGACCAGTACCGGGAGGCCGGTAGCAGACTTGGCCGCTTCGATTGCCTGCATCATGGGGCGCGGGTCGTCGCCCAGGTAATGGGTGGAAAGCTCCAGGGCGTCGGCGAAGGGTTTGATGTGGGGAGCGACGGCAGCGATTTGTTGGGCAGTGTAGCCGAGGCTGACGATGAGGGGGAGGCCGGCAGCGCGCGCCCGGGGCAGCTCGCGCTCGATCCAGGCTTGAGGCGGCAACTCGGACCAGGTTTCGGTGTTGAGGAAGCCGCCGGCGACCTGGGCCATGTTGGGGTGGGGCACGCGGGCGCCGGCATCGGAGATCGTTTTGCTGACGAGGCCGCCGGCCCCGCCGGCGGCGCAACGCTCGAGGGCGGCGCCGTTCCAGCCGGGCGGGCCGGCAGCCGGCAGTACAGGGTTCTTGAGGGTCATGCCCAGGATCTCAACGTTGAGGTTTGCCATCTTTTCGCTCCTGTCGGTGAATCGTGACTATTCCTCTGGCTGGCTCTCGTCGCGTTCTACTTCGGCGGCAGCCGCCGCGATGGCCCAACTTACGACGCCCCAGGTCACGCCGGAGATGAGGATGGCGATGATGAAGGCGCGCAGGGTGAAGGGGGCAAAGCCACGCAGCATCCCAACGGTCGCCAGGACAACGCCCAGGAGGGCAAAGGCAAGCCCAATTTTGGCCGGCCCGCTGAGCCGGCGCCAGAGGGTCTTCTTTTGCGTGTCAGTCATGGTTGCATGCTCCTAATAGCGCGCCCACAGTTTGCGCGCCAGTTCGCGGGCGCGCGCTGCGATGGCTGCTTCGTCCAGCTCTGTCAGTTGAGCCTGATGGAGCAGCACTTTGCCGGCGCAGATGACTGTGTCCACGGGGATGTGGGCGAGGCCGCATGCCAAATGCCAGGCGAGGTTTGCCTGGGTGATGGGCACGGCCGGTTGATAGTCCAGCATGATGATGTCGGCGCAAGCGCCGGCGGTGAGGATGCCGAGTTCCTGGTCGAAGATGCGGCTGGCGATGCGTCGGTTGTTGGCGAAGGCCAGTCGCGTGACGTGTTCGGCCGGCAGGGCCAAGGGGTCGCCGGATGCGGATTTGTGGAGCAGGAAGGCGGCTTGCATTTCGGCGAAGAGCGCCGACGAGAAGCCGGCGTCGCCCAGGCCGATGGTCATGCGGTCGCGCAGGAGGCGCGGCGCCGGGGCGACGCCGACGGCATCACGCATGTCGGCGCGGGGGCAATGGATGATGCCGGCGTCGGCTTGGCGCAAGAGGTCAAGCTCGTAGGCGTCTATGTGGATGGCATGGGCGGCGAGGAAACGGGCATTGACGAGGCCGGCGCGGCTGAGGCGCTCGACCACGCGCAGGCCGGCGCGTTTGAGGCTGTCGGCGTGATCGGCCTTGCATTGGGCTACCGGCATGAGGCAGCCAATGTCGAGGTCACGGGCCAGGCTGACGGCGCCCTGCAGCGTCTCTTCGCTGAGGGTCATGGAGGCGTTGAGACCCATGAGGCCGGCGCGGCGCGGGTCGGGTTGATGTTGACATAAATGGATGAAGCGGGCGTTCTCACGCAGGCCGGCGAGGGCGTTGGCGTGGCCCTCACGATCCGATGCGGCGTAGGCGAGGCCGGCGCGCAGGCCGGCGCGGCGCGCTTCGCCGGCGAGGATGTCCAGCGAACCGTCTACGAAGCTGGAGGATGAATGGGCAGCGATGAGGGTGGTGACGCCGTGTCGGATTGCTTCTACCAGGGCGGCAGCGGCGTTGGACGCGATGTCTTCGGGGCGCATGGCCTGGTCGAGGCGACGCCAGAGGCCCTCGTCGAGCTGTGGGAAGTCGGTCGCTGGCGCGCCACGCGGCGGCGCGCCGCGCGCCAGGGAGCCATGGAGGCGGGTGTAGGCGTTGATAAGGCCGGGGAGGATGAGCATGCCGCGCGCGTCGAGACGCTCTTCGGCCGGCCAGCGCGCCAGGAGCGCGGGGCTGGGGCCGATCTCGACGATGCGGTCGTCCGCGGTCTTGATCGCGCCATCAACGATGAGCGAGTTGCTGTCGTCGCACGGAGCGATCAGGCCGTTCACGATGAGCATGGGCGCTCCTCCATGTTGTCGCGCTCAAGCGGCCGGCGCGTCAGCGAGGAAGATGGGATTGCTCCATGCTTTCTTGCCGGCGCGGTCGGTGATCTCGACGCGCGCGTAGGTCTGGCCGTCCCAGAGCTTGAGGCGCGCGGCGGTGAGGCCGTGGCCGGAGACGGAACGGACGGCGCTGACGAACCAGCGTTCGCCGATAGATGCGATGGAAATGGCCGGCGAGCAGGAGATGACCATCTCGTTGCCTTCGAGGCGGATGTCATGGATTTCCGGGCCGGTGCTGGCGTAGAAGTGACCCTGGCGCAGGGCAGCGAGGATGGCCGGCACGGTCAGCTCGGTCGCTTTCAGCATGGTCCAGCCGATGGCGGAGTCAGTGCGCCAGGGCATCCAGTGGGCGTCGTCTACCGCGAGGCCCCAGAGGCGGCGGCCGGCAGCCAGGAGATCATCCCAATGGGTATGGCTGAATCCTTTGTGGTAGCCCGTGTCGCAGACGCCGTTGTAGACTTCGAGGCCGATGACGCCTTCGACGGGCAGAAGATCGGCGGAGCGTTGGCCGAGCCAATAGGGGTGGGCCAGATGCACCAGCGCGCCGCGTTGGCGCAGTTGGTTGATATCGGCCTGGAGGTTGTTGGATGGGGCGACTTTTTCGCCGGGGCGCATGTCGCCGCCCAGGCCGACGATGTGGTAGAAGCGTGAGGTTGGGTCGTCGCCATGCACTTCGATGCCGGGCACGACGAGCATGTCAGGATCGCCCAGGCCGGCGCAGTCGGCGAAGGTGAGGTGGTCGGTGAGGGCCACGAAACTGTAGCCGTTGCGACGATAGTAGGGGACAATTTCGGCCGGCGGCCAGGCGCCATCTGAACGGTTGCTGTGGGTGTGGAGGTTGCCCCGATACCAACGGCCTGGGGCTGAGAAAGCAGGTTGAATGAACATGGGTCTGCTCCTATGATGACAGGCACAAGACATCAGCGCCGGCCGGCGCGGGGGCCGGCGTGGAATAGTTGTCTCATTGTACCCGCAGGGGGGACAATCGTCAAGCGCCTGGGGCCGGGTAAGGGGCGATGGCGTTGGGGTGTTCCAGCGGAGCGCCGTAGGGGAGCGAATCGGGGTAGGGCGTTTGGCGCGTCCTACCCCGATTGCCAGATGTATGCAGAGGTTACGCTTGTGGGGTCGAGGGCGGCAGGTCAGCGCCCGATGTGGGGGCTTCGGGCGCGACCGGCGCGGGCAAAACGAGGTCTTCGGCCGGCGGAGCGGGCGGGGCCGGCGGGATGGGAGCGGCAGGAGCCGGCGCGATCACGCCATCAAAGGCAAGTCGCACGTCCTCGCGCAGCAGGTAGTAGATGATCAGGCCGCCGATGACGGTCCAGATGGGGAAAGCCGGCAATTGCAGCACGGCCAGGACGATGGCGGCCCAACGTCCCCAGTGTTTCATGGCAAGCAGGCCCCACGCAGCTACGACGGAGCCGGCAAGGAAGATCAGGCAGACGATGAGTCCAAGTCCGATGCCAAAGACGGCCCAGGTCGCGGCGAAGCGGTCTGCGATGGCGGCCAGTGCGGCGAAGAGGCCGAGGAGAATGGCGCAGGAGCCGACCAGGAAGACCAGGGCGACCAGCGCATAGTAGACGGCGATGATGACGATGCCATCGGGACGTTTCATGGGTTTCTCGCTCCTTCAGTTGCGGTATTGGATGGATTGCTTACTTTGAGCTGCCGGCTTCGGCAGCGGTCCGCAGGTTGATGGTTCCCAGGCCCAGGGTCAGGTCAATGGTGAGACGCGGGCCGGCGCCTTGTTCCCAGGCCGGCGTGACGTAGCTGTCATTGCGGTGGCTGAAGTTGTAGTCCGCGTTGACCGATGTGACGGCCTGACGCACGATGACCTGGGCGGCAACATCGGCCGGGATGATGAGGGTCAGGTCAGAGAGGCCGGCTTTGACTTCGACTTGGGCGTCGCGTTGGAGCCGGCCGCCGAAGTCAAGCGTGTAGGCGCTGGCCCCGCCTTCAAAGGACATGCGGTCGAAGTTCGCGTTGAGGAGATGTTTGAGTTTCAGGCTGGCAGCGCCGGTGCGAAAAACGAGCCGGCTCATGCGCTCCGAGTTGGGTTGGGAGAAGTCGAAGGTGGAGCTGGAAGCGCCCTGGTTGACGGTCAGCTCTTGCAGTGGGATGCCGCCCAGGTCCCAGTCGCCTTCATAGGCGCCGGCGTTGATTTCCAGGCGCAAAGGCCGGCTGGTACCCAGGTGCAGATCCCAGTCGTTAATCATGTCCACCGGGTTGACGTTGCTGGTTTGGCGCACTTCCTGACGGGAGCCATTCACGACGGTTTCGGGCGCCAGCCCAACGACGTTGTAGTGAACCGTGCCTTCGAGGAGTTTTTCAGCGTCGGCGACCGCCTGGAGCTTGGCAGCGCCGAGGCTGAGGACGAGGGTGGGCGTCTGCGCGCCGGCCGGGTAGTCGAGGGATAGCTCGGCGGTGCGCGTGGGGCCGGTTTGGCCGACGCCGAAGCCGGCACAGCCGGAAGCAGCAAGTATGGTGAAGATCAGTAGCGCGGCGAGGGCCGCGGGTAGCCAAATCTTGCGTAGCATGGTCTTTCTCTTCGCCCCCTGGCGTTGTGCGCCATCAGATGGAGTGTGTCCGTTCCTGATGTGTATTACGCACGAACAGGGCGCAGGTTTCAGCGGCGGTCAGCCGGCATCTGGATCTCGCTGGCGTAGAGGATGGCGGTGATGCCGGCGGGGAGCGCGCCGCCGATGATGTACCATCCGATCGGGCTGAAGATGATTTGCGTGACGATGGGTTGGGGCGATGCGTTGGCGGCGCAAGGGATGGTCCAGCGCCAGATGGTTGTGACGAGCACGCCGAGGATGCCAGCGAGGAGCATGGCGCCGGCGCCCAGAATGGCGCGACGGAATTGACGGTGGTGGAGGCGCAGGGCGCGTAAGTAGCCCAGAACCAGGGATTGCGTGATGACGATGACTGCCAGGGCGGAGAGGGAATAGTCAATGCCGGCGCGCCAGGTATGGAGGGATTGGTGCAGGACAAAGAAGAAAGCGCCGGCCACGAAAGACCAGAGGAGCAGCCTGGTAGTCGCAGGAAGGTTGAAGGTCGCCAGGGTGGCGAGGGCCAATCCCCAGACGAGCGCCAGTGCCGCGAATTGCCCGGCTCCGACGATGAAGAGGGATAGGCCGCTGCCGGCGCAAAGGAAGCGTGGGCCACCGAACAGGAGCCAGAACCAGAGCATGGATACGATGACGCCGATGAAGGCGACGCCGATGAAGCGGAGCAGGCGTTGCATCTGCAGCTTCTCCTTCTCGTCAGGTACATAAAGCTCAGGCGGTCCAGATGTCCCAGGGGCCGGCGCTCAGGAGGTCGGCTCCGTCTGGCGTGATGACGACGTTTTGCTCGACAACGAAGACGCCATCGGAGTTGACGATGCCTGGCTCCAGCGTGAGGGTCATGCCCGGCTCCAGGACGGCGTGTTCGTGTAGGGTCAGGCTGGGTGGTTCTGTGAGCATCAGGCCGATGCTGTGCCCGATCCGGCCGGCAGCGAAGTTGAGCGCAACGCCCTGAATGTCCGCTTCGGCGGCGCAAGCCTGGACGATAGCGGAGATGGGGACGCCGGGGCGCATCGCTTCGACGCCCTTCATGGTGACGTGATAGATGGCTGCCCAGAGGCGCTGAATGGGGCCGGCCGGCTGGCCGAGCGATGCGGCGCGGCTGAAGTCGGACCAGTAGCCGCGATAGACCGATCCCATGTCCGTGAAGATCAAGTCGCCGGCGTGCAGGGGCTGGGCCGATGGGAGACAGGAGAGGGCCTGATAGGTCGCCGGGTCGAAGGTGGCGGAGACGAAGCCAACCTCAGCGCCGCCGGCGCAGATGGCGGCCTGTAAGCGATGGACGACCTCTTCCTGCGTCATGCCGGGGGTGAGCTGGCTGTATGCAGCGTCGAAGGCGGCGCTGTTGATGGCGCCGGCGCGGCGCAGGCAGGCGATTTCGGCCGGCGATTTGAGGAGCCGCAAGCGCCAGAGTATGCCGGCGGCATCGAGCCATTCGACGTTCGGCAGGGCGTCGCGCAGGGCGTCGAAGTCGGCCGGCGGCATCCCCAGGCGTTGTTCGTGGCCCAGCTCGACGCCGATGCGGGCGTGGGTGAGGTTGAGTTCGCGCAGGGCTTCGGTGAGGAGGACGATGGGAATGCCGGTCAATTCGGTGTAGCCGCGCACCTCAGGCAGCCAGGCGTCGCGCTGGGCGGCGCCTTGCCAGACGGCATGAGAGATGAGGATGGGTTGCCCGGTGGCCGGCAAGATGAGCGCGGTGGGGCGGGTGGTGGAATCCCAGGGGCAGAAGGCGCGGTGGCCAGTCAGGTAGTAGAGGTTATGCTCTGACGTGATGAAGAGGGCCGCCAGTCCTTTGGCGCGCATGAGGGCCAGGGCGCGCTCACAGCGTCGCTCAAACTCCTGTCGCTCGAAATAGGGATTCATCGCAACGCCTCCGCTGATGGGGGATGATCGTCAGGGGGTATGGTAGCACAGATGGGCCGCGCCGGCAAGCAAGCGACGGGCTGGGCCGATGAAAGATGAAGCCGGCGACTACGCAGATGGTGGTCGCCGGCTTTTCAACGCGTCATCAGATGTTCGCAAGAGGGGCTACAGGCTGAGCTACTTCGTTACGTTGGTTGCGCCGATCCAAAACATGGGGAGCATGGCGCGTGTATCCGCGATGCGCAACTGCGCGCCCAAGACGTCGAGAGGCAGGTAGTAGCCTTGATACGCGACGCCGGAGCGAGGCGGGTATTGTTGCACCAGGAAGCTCACGGAGCTGAGATTCATGTCCCCGGTCTTCGCTCTGAAGTAGAAAGTTCCCAGGGAGAATTCCGCGGTGGGGACGGTGGGCGGATCGCCGGCGATGCCGCTGACGAGGCGAATGTCGCCGGTGGCGTTGTCCACCGTGTTGCTCAGTACGAGGGGCAGGTCGGCGCCAGGTGTGATGCTGACGACGGGCGTGCCCGATGCGTCTACGACTTCCAGTAGAGCCGGATCGAAGTGGAGATAGGCGGCGGCGCTGTTGAAGATCTGGGCCTTTGGATCAAGGCGAATGTCCAGGGCGAAGATGTCGTCACGCGTGGCTGAGTAATAGGCCGGCTTGAGGAACATGGTCATGGGTTGGCTTTCCGACGCGTCGCTAGCGGCGGCGATGTTGGCAGCGCCGGCGGCGACGATGTCGCCATTCTTGTCATAGTTCGTGACCAGCAGGGAGAAGTCGGCCAACTCAATCCAGTCGTTCTCGTTGAAGTCGGTACGCGCGTCAAATTCAGGATCGGCGGAGCCTGAGTCAAAGGCTGTGGCGAGAATCGAGAAGTCCACCAGATCTACGTAGTTGTTGTTGTTTGCATCGCCTTCCAAGAGTGTGCCAAAGTTCACGGCGTTGCCATCGGGGGCCAGGGTGACGTTGGCTTTGAGGTTGCGAAGGGTATGCATGTTTTTGAGCCGCAAGTTGCACACCGATGTGCCGGGGATGGTCCAGGTATCAATGGTAAAATGGCCGGACTGATCTGTGGTTGCGTTGAAAGAGTAGACATCCGGCAAGGTGGCGCACTGGATTGTCATGCTGACTGGCACGGACCAAGACGAATTGGGCGCGGCCGGGCGTCCCTGAAAGGCGACAGTGCCGTTGATGATGGGGACGGTGCCGAAGGTCTGTGCCGGCTGAGACCAACTTGGGCTGCCGGCGGACGTGACAGTCACGATGATCAGCCCCAGCGACACAAAGAGCAGCAGGGGGACGACCCTTGTCAGAATCAGCCGTGTGTGCGTGCTGTTGTGATTCATGATTGTCACCTCCGAGCAAGAGCAATGCCCAGTACCTGGGGAATTTGGGACGCCTGACTTGCGCTCCCTCGCGGGATGGCGTGCCGTCAGGCAGCCAACAACAAATTGAGAGCCGCGAGACGCGCCTCCTCAACCATAGGGAAATTATAGCAGTTTGGTTAGTGGAAGTCAAGAGAGAGAAAAGTGAGAATATGTGCCGGTGGGGCGCGCGTCAGAGGGCGATTTGGCAATTGACGGATGTACGAGTATCATTGGCGGCGTGGCGCGCGACCAATTCCGTTGGGTCGTGACAGTGATGAAGCTGGGACGCATCAGTCAAGCGCGGCGAGGTGAGGAACGATCATGAACCCTAGCCCCGATTTCCAGCGTTTACGCACGACGTTATTGTGCGCCGGCGAGCCGGATCGCGTGCCGTCGGTAGAGCTGTTGGTGGATCGCGAGGTGAAGGAAGCGTTTCTGGGCCGGCGGATAGCGAGCATCGCCGACGAGGTGGAGTTCTGGCATCGGGCCGGCTATGATTACGTGCATCTGCGCGCTGGCTACGAGTATCGCATGTTGGGCGATGAGGACACGGCGACGCAAAAGTCGTATGGCGGGGATTTCCAGGTGCGGCGTTGGGCGAGCAGCCGCGATACCTGGATCAACAGTTGGGCAGAGTATGAGGCATATCCCTGGCCGGATCCGCAGACGATTGATTATGCGCCGGTGCGAGTAGCGGCCGCGTCGCTGCCGCCAGGCATGCAGTTGATCAGCGGTGTGGGCGGCATCTTCACGCGCGTTTGGCGCATCATGGGCTTTGAGCATTTCTCGTTGGCTCTGGCGGATCAGCCAGAGTTGGTCGCGGCGCTCTTCCGCCGGGTGGGCGAGACGCAACTGGCGGTGTTCCAGAAGATCGTGGAGATGGAACAGATCGGCGCGATGTGGTATGGCGACGATATGGCCTATACGGAGGGATTGATGGTTTCGCCGGCGGTGCTGCGCCGGCATGTCTTCCCGTATTTGAAAGAGATGGGCGCGATTTGCCGGCGCAAGGATCTGCCATTCATCCTGCATTCTGACGGGAACCTGTGGCCCATCATGGACGATTTGCTGGATATCGGTTTTCACGCCATCCATCCGATTGAGCCGAAGGCGATGGATCTCGCCGACTTGAAGGCGAAGTTGGGCAGGCGAATGTGTTTGTTGGGCGCGATTGACCTGGGCGAGGTGCTGGTGCGCGGGACGCCGGCGACGGTGGACGCGGCGGTGCGAGAGAGTATCCGCGTGGCGGCGCCGGGGGGCGGATTTGGCGTTGGCTCCAGCAACTCCGTGACGTATTGGGTGCCGATGGAGAACTATCGCGCCATGTTGGACGCGACGCGGAAGTATGGCGAATACCCCGTTCGGCTGTGAGGGCGGAGTGGGATTGCTGGCCGATCTTAGTGAGGATGAAGAGGTGAGCCGATGCGAGCGGTGATGAAATGCGCGGCGGGGCCGGGACATGTGGATCTGCGCGAGATTGCGGAGCCGCAGGCAGGGCCGGGTCAGGTGAAGATCGCGGTGATGGCCGCCGGCATCTGCGGGACGGATATCCATATTCAGGACGCGGAGTATCCCAGCAATCCCCCGGTGACGCTGGGCCACGAGATGGCCGGCGAGGTCGTTGAAGTGGGCGCGGGGGTGACGGGACTGGCGGTCGGCGATCGGGTCACGGCGTTGCCTTTTGCGGTGACGTGTGGGGTGTGCCGGTACTGCCTGCAGGGCGCATATCCGTTGTGTCCTTCGAGGAAGTCGTTCGGGAGCGGCGTGAACGGGGCGTTCGCGCCGTATCTGGTTATCCCGACATCTATTGTGCGCCGGCTGCCGGATAATGTGGATTTCGATTGCGGGGCGGTGAGCGAGCCGGTGGCGTGCTGCGCCAAGGCCGTGCTGGAAATCAGCACGATCCGGCTGGGCGACGTCGTGCTGGTGCTAGGCCCCGGCCCGATCGGGCTGATCGCTGCTCAGATGGTCAAGGGGCAGGGCGCGAAGGTGATCCTGGTGGGGACGTCGGATGATGAGGGCCGGCTGGCATTGGGACGTGAGTTGGGCGCTGACTTTGCGCTGCAGGTCGGCAAAGACGATATCGCGGATGTGGTCGCCCAGACGACGGATGGCCTGGGTGTGGATTGCGTGGTGGAGTGCGCCGGCGCGCCGGCGGCGGTGCGTATGGGCGTCAAGCTGCTGCGGAAGCAGGGTCAGCTCACGCAGATGGGGTTGAGCGGGAAACCGCTGGAAGTGGACTACGATCAGGTGGTCTACAAGGACCTGCGTATCGCCGGCTCTTTCGCGTCGTCGGCCGGCGCGTGGGACAAGGCGCTGGCTCTGATGCGCGATGGGGCGGTGCAGGTGCGGCCGTTGATCGGCCAGGCGCTGCCGCTGGGCGAATGGGAGCGTGGGTTTGCCACTGTGCGAGCCAGAGGCAGCCTCAAGGTGCTGTTGCATCCCCAGGAATGACGATTCAGGACGATTCAGAGAATAAAACGCGGATGAAATCGCGGTAA
Organism: uncultured bacterium; assembly: GCA_903872005.1. The sequence goes on from CAIQJD010000588.1 coordinate 12,254, forward strand.
GCTTGTTGGAGCGCATGGGTGGCTGCGCGGGGCAAGCCGGACAGGCGCCCTTGAACGACTGTGGAGGATGAATGCCAAGTTCAAACCGTTTGCTCGTATTGGGACTTGATGGGGCGACGATGGACATGCTGGGGCCGATGATGGAAGCCGGCCGAATGCCATTCTTGCGGAGTCTGTTTCAACAAGGGACCGGCGGGAAGCTACGCACGGTCTTTCCGCCAGTGACCGCGCCGGCGTGGGCATCGTTCATGACGGGCAAGAATCCCGGCAAGCACGGGGTGTTCGAGTTCCGCTATCGCCGGCGCGGCGCGCTGCGGCAGATGGCGGTCAGCTCGCGGTCCGTGGGCGCTGTGAAGTTGTGGGAGTACTTGAGCCGGGCCGGCAAGCGCGTGGCGGTCTTGAACGTGCCATTGACCTATCCGCCGGAGCCAGTCAACGGCTTGATGATCGGGGACTTCTTCACGCCGACCGGCGCGCAGGATTTTACGTATCCGCGTGAGCTGCGAGCGGAGCTTGAGTCGCGCTATGGGCCGTATCCGCTGCATCACAAGCAGGTGTATACGCCCAAGAACACGGGGAATGTTCTGGATGAGCTGTATCATCACCAGAACTACGTGGCTGACGTGACTGAGGATCTGTTGCAGCGCGAGCCGTGGGATTTCTTCATGGTGCATTTTGCCGGCACCGATCGGTTGCAGCACGAGTTGTGGCACGTTTTGGATGCCGACCATCCGATGCATCGGGTGGGTGAGAGCGCGCGGTATGGCGAGATGACGCGCGCCTTCTATACGTTGGTGGATCAGCATGTGGAGCGGCTGACGCGCGCGGCCGGCAAAGATGTGACGGTGGTGGGGGTGTCGGATCACGGATTCGGTGGGATTCATCAATTCGTGAATTTCAATGTCTGGTTGTTGCAGGAAGGTTTCTTGACGTTACGCCACGATGCGCTCACGGCGGTGAAACGCATTTTGTTCGATTTGGGTCTTACGCCTTCGACGGGGTACCGTCTGGGGATGCGGTTGGGGTTGGCGAATTTGCGCCTGAGTCAGGGGATGAAGGATCGGTTCACGCTGTTGGACGCGTTGGAGAAGGTGTTTCTCTCTTTGCATAACGTGGATTGGGCGCGCACGCTGGCCTACGCGCAAGGAAACTACGGGCAATTGTATGTGAACTTGAAAGGGCGGGAGGAGTTCGGCAGCGTGGAGCCGGGCACGGAGTACGAAGCGGTGTGCCAACGGTTGGTGGAACGGTTGCAGGAATTGCGCGATCCACGGAGCGGCCGGCCGGTGGTAGACGAAGTGTTCCGCACGCGTGACATTTACACGGGCGAGCATCTGGAGAGCGCGCCGGATGTGGTCTTCTTGCTCAAGGATACGTACAAGGCGCTGGGGACGCTGGATTTCAGTTCCAACCGGCTGATGGAGCCAACATTCGGCAATTCGGGCGATCATCGGATGGATGGCTTTGGCTTGCTGTGGGGCGCCCCAATCGTGGCAGGCAGAGTCCTGGATGGGGCGCGGATCATTGACATGGGGCCGACGTTGTTGCATTTGGCCGGCTTGCCGATTCCTGCGGATATGGATGGCGTTGTGCTGACGCAGGCATTGAAGCCGGAGTATCTGGCGGACAATCCGCCGGTGATGGGGGACGCCGAG
>CAIQJD010000589.1 GCA_903872005.1 uncultured bacterium
GTCGGCGTCCATCACGCCATAAATGACGTGGTCGATCCAGAATCCCTCGGGGTTCATGCCGTGACTCTATCCCCGTAGCCTTATGCCCGTGAGCGGCCCCTCCCGCCTTTCATCGGTGCTCGGCACCCCTCGGCGCGTCGCGCGCAGTGCGATAGAGACCGACCTCGGATCAGTTCGCTGGATCATCCCCCGGCGCGCTGCGGTGGTGGTCACCGCCCTGATGGCGGTGCTGATCGCGCTCGGGTACCCGCAGGCCACCGTTGCGGCGGGCATCGGCGCGCTGTTCACCGGGGCCGGCGACCAGCGCGGCACGACGGCAGCGCGCGCAAAGGGAATGGCCTTCACGGCCGTCTGCATCTCGGTGGCCTGCGCGCTCGGCGTGCTGGCATCGGACGAGTGGTGGCTGCGACTCGTCGTCACGGGAGTCGTGGCCTTCGCCTGCGGCTACGCCGCCAAGGCCGGGCCCCGGTCGGGGCTGATCGGCCTGCTCAGCCTGATCGTCTTCATCGTCTACACGGGAGCGCCGCTGGCCACGGGCGTGGCGGTGGGCGACGGCCTGCTCATGCTCATGGGAGGCGCCATCCAACTGGTGATCGGCGTGCTTCCGCAGGCCTTCGGGCGCACCGGTGGCGTGCGGGCGGACATCTGCATCGCCTACCGCACGGTGGGCTATGCCCTGACGAGGCCGACGCTCATGACCGACCAGGCGAACCCGGTGATCAAGCTGAACGCCGCCCGGGCGAGCGTGCAGGCGATGCACGGCAGCTCCGACGTGCAGCGACAGTACGAGGACCTCCTGGACGCCTGCAGCGACCTGCGCATCGGCGGCGTGGTGCTCCTGGGCGCGCCGACACGGGTATCCCCCGATGAACAGGTTCTCCTCGATGAGTTCCTGCGCAGCGCATCGCAACTCGCCATCGCGATCGGCCATGCCGTGGAGGTGCGATGGCGGCGCGGTGGGCTCGCCGACCGTGCGGCGCGCATGGACGCCGCCGCCGAGGCGTGCGCCGCCATCGCCGACGATCGCGTGCGGGTGGCGGTGCAGCAGATGCGCCTCGGGCTTGGCGAGGCACTGGCCGCGCTGGGGGACGGAGTGCACACGGGCGGCATGCGGTCGGTTCCGCTGGCCCTCGACGGATCCCAGGAGTCGCTGTCGAGGCTGGTGGGCCCTGCAGCTTTCGACGACCTCATGCTGCGCCACGCCATCCGGCTGACCGCTGCCGAGTTGGTGGGCACGGGCCTGGCCATCGCCATGGGCTTTCCGCACAACTACTGGATCCCCATGACCCTGGCCTGGGTGCTGCGTCCCGATCTCGCGGGTACCGCCGTGCGCGTGACCGGCCGCATCGGCGGCACGATCCTCGGCCTCGTGCTGGCCGGGGTGGTGCTCGGGATCTTCGGGTTCGGCACGGTGCCGGTGCTCATCGTCGTGTTCGTGAGCACGGTGATCATCTACGCGTTCATCGGACCCAACTACGCGCTGTGCACGGCGGGCGTCACGGCCTTCGTGGTCGCGGTATTCGGCCTCCTCGGTGATCCCCTCATCGAGACACTCGACCTGCGCCTGGCAGGCACCCTGATCGCCGCCGTCATCGCCGTGGCCGCGGTGCTCGCGCTCCCCGCCCGCACCACCCAGGCCATGGCCGGGGTGCTGGCGTCGTTCGCGCGCTCGGTGGCCGAGTACGCCCGCCACGTGACGCACGGCATGGAGGGCACCGACCGGCAGGCCGCGCGGCTCCAGGATGCGCCAGACCGTGCGCGCCACGACGACCAGCGCCACAAAGATCAGCAGCCCCATGCCGACCGGCCGGCCGGAAGTCTCCACAAAGCGCATCAACCAGCCCTGCTGCTGCGTCTGCGACGCGGCGTCCGACTGGAACGGCGGGGGCAGATCTTCTCGCTCCGGCAACTGGAAGGGATCCGCGCCGTTTTCCCCGGCCGGCGTCGGCACGGCCCGCGGCTTGGGACGCTCAATGAGCGCCTGGGAGGCGGTCGGCTCGAACTCGACCCAGCCATAGCCGGGAAAGTACAGCTCCGGCCAGGCGTGGCCGTTCTTCTCGCGCACGCGGAAGACGTCCGTGTCGGGATATTTCTCGCCCTGGGCGTAGCCGCGCGCCAGGCGCGCCGGGATGCCGGCGGCGCGCGCCAGAATCACCATGGCCGAAGCGTAATAGTCGCAATAGCCCTGGCGCGAATCGAACAGGAAGTAGTCCACGGCATCCACGCCTTCGGGCGGCGCTTCGACCTTGTCATTGTAACGATACTGGCGCAAGTAGCGCTCGATGGCGACGGCGCGATCATAGGGGTTGGTCAGATTGCGGCTGCCTGTGATCCGGCGCGCCAATTGCGTCACCCGCTGCGGCAAGTCCATCGGCAACTGGAAGTAGCGCCCCGTGATCCAGGCGTCGTACTCCGTGCCGGCCTGGCGCAGGCTCTCCTCATCGGCCACACTGATGGACGAGACGACCTGATAGATGTCGCCGGCGCGCAGGCGCACGCGCGCCTCGGCCGCGGCGATGTCGGCCGGCGGCCGGCGATTCTTCGTCTCCGGCTCAATGTCCTCGAAGGGGAGCGAGATCAGGTGCGCTTGCGTGGCAACGTCAATATCGGTCAACTGGGCCGCAGCCACGATGGTGCGCGTGCTGGGCAAGAGGACCCGCACGGCCTGGCGCAGCGGCTGGCGCAAGAGATAGGGCGGATCTGCCAAGGCCGTCGTCCCCTTGCCCAATAATCCGATCTCCTCGTAGGTCGTCGCCCAGCCGCGCCCGTTATACAGATCATAGGCCATGGCGCGCCAGTAGCGCCCCTGGGACGCTTCGATGTCCAGGATCGGCGTATCGGTCAGATTGACCGGCCCGCCCAGGAGCATGGTGCGGTTGAAGAGGTCGCCTTCGCGCTGATAATAAGAGCGCAGCGAGCCGAACATGCGGTTCCATTCGTCCTGCACGCCGCGCCAGGAGCTTTCGAAGCGGTCGCCGATGCGGGTGAGGCGGCTCAGGTTGGGGACGGCCGGCAGGCTCCAGGCCAGGAGCAGCGCCACGCCGGCGATTAACAGCCCATCGCGGAAGAAATCGAAGCCGACTTCAATCGTATAGCCGACGTTGGCGGCGGCCCAGGCCAGCCGGCGTCCCTGAAAGTGCAGCCGCATCACCAGGGCCAGGGCGAGGAGCAGGTATTGCAAGAAGTAGAGCGACAGCTCCGGCGGGGCGTAGTACAGGTTGAAGAGCAGGCCGATGCCGCAGGGGATCACGGCCCAGCCGGCGCTGCGCCGGCGGAAGAGGCCCCAGGCGGAGAGGTAGGCAAAGAGCCAAAGATAGAACGCCAGTTGGATCACGAAAACCAGATTATCGTAATTGGCCTGCTTGGCGATGAGGATGTTGACCCAGTGCTGCACGCGCACGATCACATTCATGCTGCGCTCGGCCCAGGAGAGGTTGGCCGGCGTTTGCGCCGCGAAGATCAGCAGCAGGGCGAGGAACCCCAAGACCAGGCTGTAACAGTGGGCCAGGAAAGCCGGCCAACGGCTGAGTCCCAGCAAAAAGCCAATGCAGATCGCCAGCAAGGCGATCCAGACCAGGACGCCCAGCCCATCCGTCCAGGCTGCCGTTTGGATGGACCAGGTCAAAGTCAAGAATAGCAGCGCCAACAGACCCAGCGAGAGGGCCTGATCGCGCATGAGACGTAAACCTTGCATCGCATGAACCCTTGTCAAATTTGCCAAAATGGGCTCGCCGGCCTATAATCTCGGTTTGGTTGAAAGGATCATCCTCTCAACCGGATTTGTATTGCCGGCGAGGTGTTACTATGCCTACCTACGTATATCAGTGCGATAAATGCGGCGTCCAGTTCGAGCGCCGCCAACGGGTCAGCGAAGACCCCTTGACCGATTGCCCGGAATGCGAAGGGCGAGTCCGGCGGGTGTTGCAGCCGGTCGGCATCGTCTTCAAAGGCTCTGGCTGGTA
>CAIQJD010000590.1 GCA_903872005.1 uncultured bacterium
CGCCAGCGCCGTGCCGGCCGCATAGTCCGTCAGATTCACCATCCCGCGCAAGCACTGCGTGCAAGCGACCACCACCACCCCGCGCCCGGTCGCTTCTGCCAATACCGCCAGGAATTCCCCGTCACGGTCCGGCCCATTCCCAACGCCGTAAGCCTCCAGCACCATCCCCTGCAGCGGCGGCAACAGCGCATGGCGCACCACCTGCGCCGAAATCCCCGGAAAGAGCCGCAGCGCGCCCACCACCGGCGGGCTGAAGCGTTGCACCGTCAGCGCCGTATCCGCGGCTGGCCGGCGCACCAAATCCCAGGCGATCTCGATGCGCGTGCCGGCCAGCCCCAGCGCCGGGAAGCGCGGCGAAGCGAAGGCATCCAGGCCGCCGGCATCCACTTTCGTAGCCCGGCAGCCGCGCAACAGCCGGCCGCCAAAGTAGAGGCACACCTCCGGGACCGGATACTGCGCCGCAATGAGCAACGTGGCGACCAGATTTTCGCGCGCATCATTGCGTAGTTCGCATAAGGGGATCTGTGAGCCGGTAAGGATGACCGGCTTGGACAACCCGTCCAACATGAAGGCCAACGCGGACGCCGTATAGGCCATGGTATCAGTGCCATGCAGGACAACGAACCCGTCGAACGCAGCATAGTGGCCGGCGATGTCTTCGGCGATCTTGAGCCAATCATCCGGCATCATGTTGGAAGAATCCAACAACGGCTCATACTCGCCGATGACGCACTCAGGCATGGTCGGATCGTGCAGCTCCGGCATCGCCAGGAGTTGCTCGGCCAGGAAGCCGGCCGCCGGCGCATAACCCTGCGCCGTCTTCCGCATGCCAATCGTCCCGCCTGTATAGGCAATGTAGACGCGCTTCCTGGCTCCGCTGCGCCCCTGCCTCAGATTTGGAGGAAGCTCGCCCATGACCATCCTCCCGCCGCCGTTGCCAGCGCCGGCCGCGCCCTACGAAAAGTGCTTGGAGTACATCACCAGGTCATCGCCCCGCGCATAGAAATCGCGGATCACCGCCTCGCGCTGATAGCCGGCCCCCTCATACAGACGGCGCGCCGGCGCGTACGCCGGCGTCATAGAGGTCTCGATGAGCAGGAGGTAGCCGCCGGCGGCCACAACCTGCTTCTCGACCACCTCCAACAATGCTCGGCCCACGCCGCGACCGTGCGCGGCCGGCGTCACGCCGAGCCAATAGAAATCCCACGTCCCTTCGGTCAATGCCGTCGGGCCATAACACCCGTAACCCAGCACGGTCGCCCCATCGCGAAATACGATGAAGCGGTAGTCGCCGCCGGCGCCATGCTCCAAATAATCGCCGAACAGCTCATCCACGCAGTCTACTTCTGCGGCCGTGAAAACGCCGACTTCCGTAGTGATCGCCCGGATGGCCGGGCCATCCTCTCGCACAGCAACTTCAATCATGATGTCTGATCCTCACAGAGCCAGTTCCAGCATCCGGGCAACCATCGCCTCGAAGCTGTAACCGACGCGACTCGCCGCCCGGAAGAAGCCGGCATCCGGCGAGATATCCGGGTTGGCATTGACCTCGATCACATACGGGACGCCCTCGTCGCTGACGCGCATATCCACGCGAGCATAGCCCCGACAGCCCACGGCCGTCCAACAGCGCGCGGCGGTATCGCGTATCCGCGCCGCCAGCGCCGGCTCCACTACGGCCGGGCATGTCACCGGCGTGTGGCGGTATTCGAAAGAATCCTCTTCCCACTTGGCGGCGTAAGAGACGAACTGCTGGTAGCGGTCGCCGAAGGCGCTGAAATCAATCTCCGCCAGCGGCAAGAGTTCCGGCGGATCGCCCCAGATACCGGCGTTGAACTCCCGCCCGACAATGAATTGCTCCGCCAGCGCCGCCTGCCGATAGTCGGTCATGATATGGCGCACCCGTTGGCGCAACTCTTCAGGAGTCCGCGCCACCGCGTCGCTGCCGATCCCCTGGCTGGCATCTTCTGCCGTCGGCTTCACGATGAGCGGGAAGGGATAGTCGTCGCCGATTTCCTCTGGCTGGCGAAAGAGCCATCCGGCCGGCGTCGCGACGCCGGCCGCCTGTAACACCCGCTTGGTCCGCGCTTTGTGCGTGGTGAGCGCCAGCGCCATGCCATCATTGCCCGTGAAGCGATAGCCCATCGCCTCGACGGCCCAGGCGATGCGCGCTTCCTCAAAGAGCCGGCCTTCCAGCCCCTCGCCCAAGTTGAACACCACCCAATCGAGGGAAGAATAGGGCGCCAGCGCCGTCTCAGCATCGCTCCGATAGGGCGCGCCGGCCACACGCCAACCCAATCCCCGCAACGCCGCCATCACCGCCTCGGCGCAGGCAATGACCCCCTGCGTGGCGATGATATCGCGCGCGTCGCCCCGCCCAACCTTCTCGTCCATGTTGTACAGCACGACGACGCCCGGCCTCTCATGCTGTTCCCCCAAGATCGCGCTCCCCTCTCTCTACGCCCGCCAGGTCGGGCGCGCCCGTGTGCTCATCCCGTAGCGCGACGCGGCCAGACACAGGATCTCGTTGATCAGATCCGTATGCGAGACATCCTCGGCCAGCGCCACCAGACAGAGGTCGCTGAACCCCGGATTCATCCCCGGCAGCGTGTTGATTTCGATGAGATAAGGGTTCCCATCCGCGCCGAGCCGGAAATCGACGCGCGCCACATCCAGCGCCCCGATGGCCTCAAACGCATCTACCGCCAGGCGCTTTAGCTCGACTTCCAGCGACACAGGGATTTGCGCCGGGCAGGTAAAACCGGGCGCGCCATCGTCTCCCACGTCAAACGTCTTCGCCAGCGTATTGTACACGCCCTCGCTGACGCCGACGGTAGTATCCACCTCTTGAATGGGGAAGACATGGAAGCCCCGGCTATCGTACAACGCATGGCGCCGGCGCTCGCCGGGCGCCAATGTGTTGCCCAGAAGACCGATGGTGAATTCGCGCCCCGGCAGGAACGTTTCGACCAGCGCCGGCTGGCGATAGTTGCGAATGACCCAGGCCGCCTGGCGGCGCAAGCCGGCCTCATCGCGGACTACCGAGTCCGGCGTCACGCCCATGCCAGACCCCTCACGCACCGGCTTGACGAAGAGCGGGAACGCCAGGCCGGCCGCCAGCGGCTCATCGCCATGCGCCATCACCTGGAACGGCGTCGTGGGCAGGCCGGCATCGCGCCAGACGCGTTTGGTCATCGCCTTGTCCAGCGAGATTGCGTGGGCCAACACTTTGGAGGCGGTATAGGGGATGCCGAGCATTTCCAGCAAGGCCGGCACGTGCGACTCGCGCGAGTCGCCGCGCAGCCCTTCGGAAATATTGAAACAGAAATCCGGCCGCGCCGCGCGGATGGTATCGAGCAGCGTCAGATC
>CAIQJD010000591.1 GCA_903872005.1 uncultured bacterium
AGAGGGCGCAGAGTTTCGGAGGGGAAGCAGGCCAGGGCAGAGAGTTCTTCATCGTTTCCCCTCTATTTCCTCTCTGCGCCCTCTGCGGTAAAAACCTCCCCCGCGGCCGTCACGGCGCGTGATTGAGCAAAATCGCGCCGCGCCCCGGCGCCAGGGTGACGCTCGTCACGGCGGTATAGTCCACCCGCCAGGCCGAGATGTTCCCATCGGCCGGCACATCGCCGCCGCCGACCGGCGTCGCCAAGTAGTACGTCCCGCCCAGGGCCACCGTCCGCGATGTCGCGCCCGGGTTCACCAGCGCCTGGCCGGCGCTGTAGGCACGCCGATAGACGCCGGCCGTCGCGTCATAGAGCGCCGCGACGCTCGCCGGCGCGCTGCCGGTGTAGCTCCCGATGGGAATATCATACTCCGGCCACCACTCCGGCTCCAGGCCGGTATCCAGGTTGATGTAGCTCTGTGTCCCCTTCACCAGCAGGTAGTTGCTCAACAGGAAGAGCCGGTCGGCGACGGAGCCATCGGCGTACGCCTGGAAGATGAGAATCTTGCCTTGCCCGGTCAGCCCCAGGATGCGATCCATCTGGAGCTGCCAATCGCTGAGGTCGAAGGGGTCGCCTGGTCCCCATTCGCCAAAGCCCTCAATCATCACGCCATCGGCCCCGCTGTAGTCGGTGGGGTCGCGGGTCGTGACCCAGCTCCCGGCATTGGGGATCAGCTTGTAGCGCGCCCCGAACTGCCCCTTGACGTAGGCCAGCCAATCCTGGATGCGCGTCGCCCAGGCCGCCTCGAAGCTCGCATCCACCGCCGGCAGCGCCGGCGTATAGTGGTCGTTGCCCAGATAGTTCGGCACGGAGAGGGAGTCGGCAAAGAGGCCGTCGTCATCGTTGGCAGCCAACTGGCGCGTGACCTCGTTGATCCACCAACTGCGATAGCCGGCGTTGCTCAGTTCCATCAAGTACCAGCCCCAATCGCAGTTGAGGACGCGCGGCTGCCCGTTCCAGGGGAAGAACCAGGCCGGCTGCGCCACGCCGTCGCCCGGCCACTCCTGCACCCAGGCGTCCCCTTCGATGATTTGCAGGTACGCGCCGGTCGGCAGGCAGCTCCCCTGCGCGGTCCGGTAGCCCAGCCCCGGCCCCAGGCGATAGTGCAGGATCAAGAAGTTCGGGTTGAGCGCCCGCAGTTGGTCGGCGTCGCTCCGCGTCATCTTCTGCGTGCCGGCATAGTGCGACGCGACGAAGCTGATCTGCGCCGCGCTCAAGTCGCGCAGTTGCGTGACCTGGTCGTTGAAGACATGGATGCCGGCCGCCGTGTTGGGCCAGGGTCGCGCCGCGCCGGCCGCCGCCGTCGGAGTCGCGGTAGCGGTCGCCGCGCGCGTGGCGGTCGGGGTGGGCGTGGCCGTCGGTTGTTCGGCCGATGGGCTGAAGCTCAAGCGCACGCCGGCCGCATTCACCTGCGCATCCGGCGCCGTGACCAGGCCGGCCGCATCGGCGATCACCGTCCCGCTCTGGATGAGGACGTTATCCGCGAGGCGGCGATTCTCCCAACGATAGGCCGCGCCGGGGACGACGACGAACTGCTGCCGGCGGCGGGGCGTCACATCCACGCTCTGGCTGGAGCCATCGGTGGTACGCAGGGCCAGCGCCCAAAGGGTCGGCGTGTCCGTGGGCGCGCCGGCGAAGTTGTGCCACGTAGCCGACCATTCAAGGTTCAGGTTATAGCTGGCCGGGCCGTTGGGCGGCGCGCTGCCGCTGCCGGAGGCGTCGCTGAAGGCCGGCGCGGTCTCGGAGCGCCGCGCCTGCCAGCCGTGGAAGGGCGCCCAGGTCTCGTAGCTCAGTAACGGCCCGGCGCCGGCGAAGCCCAGCCAGGTGTGATCGGCCGCCACGACCGCGGCCGAGAAGGAGCGCTGGCTCTGGTACAGGGCCGCGTAGACCGGCCGGCCCTGGCTGGCCCAGGCGATGACATCGTCCAGCGTGCCGTGATCGAGTGCGAAGAGCGCCGCGTCGTCGCCGCGCCGGCTGACAAGCTGTGCCTGATGGTTCTGCCAATCCCACACGCCCGTGCCATCGTATGCGGCCAGGGGGCCGGCGTAGCGCCCGACATTCTGGATGGGCAGGTTGGCGCTGATGGCGCCCCACTTCCAGGCCACGTCATTGACCCAGTTGACCGTGCCGCCGGCGCCATCGGCCGCCTGATAGTTGGTCATCGGCTCGCCGGCATAGGCCGCGGCGAAGACGTTCGGGTAGCGCAGCGCCAGGGCTAGCGCGCCGCTGCCCCCCATGCTGCCGCCGTAGAC
>CAIQJD010000592.1 GCA_903872005.1 uncultured bacterium
ATACGATGGATCTCGCTACCCTGCGCGACGCCCTGGCGGCCGATCTGGCCGACGCCGGCAACGTCCTCTGGACGACCGACGCGCTGGATCGGGCCATCCGCCGCGCCCTGCGCGACTATTCCGCGGCGCAGCCGCGCCGCGCCGAGACGACGTTGACCCTGACCACGGCCGGCCGCGAGCTGGACATCAGCGCCGTCAGCGACCTGGTCGGCGTCGAGCGGGTCTGGTTCCCCTACGACGCCGACGCGCCGGCGTGGCCGCCGCGCTGGGCCGACTTCGACCTCTGGCCCGGCGCCATCCTCTTCCTGAATGTGGCCGACGAGCCGGCCGCCGGCGATGTCGCCCGCCTCTTTTACGGGGCCTTGCACCTGCTGGATGGGCTGGACGACGCCGACGAAACGACCCTGCCGCCGGCCGACGAGGATGTCATCGCCCTGGGCGCGGCTGGCTACGCCGCGCTGGAGCAGGCGCGCGCCGCGGTCGGCGCGATCAACGTGAGCAGCTACACGCCGCTGCAATGGCGCGAATGGGCCGAGGCGCGTCTGGCGGAATTCGGCCGGCGGCTGGACGCGCTGGCGCGCCGGCGCGGCCTGGCCCTGGCCGGCCCGACGCCGATGGGATAATGGCCGGCGCGATTTCCGCGAGCGGGGGGGGCAGGGACAAGCCCTGCCCGTACCGGCGGCCCTGGTGGCCGCCCGCCGGCGCAATCCGTAGGGGCGGCCCTGGTGGCCGCCCAAGACCTCACAGGTCTCCAGCGACCGGCTATCATGGAGGTGTGGGATGCGAACGATTGACGCTGAGTTGACTGCGGAGCAAACGAAGCTCCGGCTTCGGCCGGCGCTTGGTGCGACGGTGGGCCAAAACGGCTACGAGTTCAGTAGGATCAGGTGGGCGGAAACCTGGGCCGGCTCTTTGACTGCCCAGGCTTATGATATGTGCATCGCCGGCGATGGGTCTGCGGTGTTGTGCCGGCTGTCGGGCGGAAACGTACAGGTGATGCGGGTTGCTGATCCTGCGTCGGCGGCGAGTTGGGCGGCAGCGACCTGGACTACCGTCGCTGCCGGCACGACGGGGGCCAATCCGTGCGTGTGGAGCAATCCGCAGGCCGGCGCAAGCGTGTACGTCTGCTACTGTGCGCTGACTGACCGTCGCATCTGGGTTGCGGCGTCGGCTGACTATGGTGCGACCTTCGGCGCTCCGGCGACGGTCTATACCTATGCAAGTACTGGTATTCGGGCGCTGGCCGGCTGCATGCGGGCTTCGGGGACACAGGACAATTACATCTTCTGCGCCTGGGTCTCGGCTGGCGTGACGACCTGGAATTATTTTCGGTTCACGGGTGGGGCCTGGGGTGCGCCCGTTGCAATCACGGGCTGGCCGGCGGCGTATGCCGTGCAAGGGTTGGACCTGGTCTGGGAGTCTGACTTTCTGGCGGTGGTTGCCGGCCAAACGACTGCGTCGGGCAATGGGGCCCGGCTGTGGTGGGCGGTGCTTGGGGACGGGGGAACGTACACGGCCGGCACGGGGGCAAGCGGGGTGCTTGAGGCGACTGACGTTACTGGCTTCCTGTATTACTCTCCCTCGCTGGTCGCTGGCGAACACATCCGGTTGGGGTATCTGGAAACGTACACGGGGACGGGCGCTTATCGCCGGCAGCAGTTGCAACATTTGGTGGGCGTGGGTGCGGAGTTCAATCTTGGGCGGTGGTGCGGGCCTGAGCCTTTCAACTATGAGCCGGGCGGGGCGTGGGGGGCGTGCTTTGCGGAGTGGCAAGCGGCCGGCACAACTACGCTGACCGTCATGCTCCCGGGCGGCAACGTGCAGCGTGGGACTGTAGGGTCTTATGATACCCTGACGAGTCGGATTGTGCGTTACGAGTACCGTGAAGATGTGGATTCGGACAAGCTGATTGTGGACTTCGATAATGCTGATGGGGCGCTGGATGATTGCGGTTCTGTAGGATCAGGGTTCCCGAATTTGCGGGCGGGGTCGTTTCTGGCGCTGACGCATGGGCTTTCTGTGGCTGGCACGGACTATACTGACGTTCTAGCGTGGTTTCAGGTCATGAGCATGTTCCGGGTCTCTGAGCGTGGGCGGAGCCTTGTGGAAGTCCATTCTGAGGGTTTGTGGGGGCAACTAGACGAGTGGCACGCCAGAAGGGCGTACCAGTGGGCGGCAGGGTCTGCCACGTTGGCGGCGATGCTTTCAAGCATGGTTGGTCGGATTGGGGCGCGGTGCGCCTCGAAGGGTGCGCTTGGGTCGGCGTTCTACGGGGCCTTCTCGCCGGCGGTGGTGATTGGGCCTGGGACGAGCGGCAAGGCTGCGGTTGGCCGGCTGGTGGGGTTGGGGCCTGACGTGGTGGTCGGGGTTCTGGGGACGCTTTCGTATCGTGGGGTGTCTCGGTCTGAGGCGGCAGTGTACTCGGTGGGCGGGGTTGGGGAACATCCGATTTTGCGGGGGCATTTTCAGGAAGGGGGGATTGCTGGCAATGCTTTTGATGTGTACGGGGTTGCTGCTGCGATGGGGGCTTCGTTTGAATACCCGGATATTGAAGCCGGCGGTGTGCGCCGGCGCAAGGTTTCCGATGGGGCTTATGCTGCGGCGGCAGATGCTGCGACCAGAGCTTCGGGCGAAAAGGAAAAGGCATATCAAACGTATGCGACGGGTTGGTTAGAGTGTTTGCCGATTCATGGCCTCGAATTGTGGGATGTTCTGAGCGTGACGTATGCGGTTCTGGGGATTTCTGGCCGGCGGTATCGGGTGTGTGCGCTTCGAGAGAGTTGCGATAGGAATACAGGGCGCTATATGCAGCGGGTAGGGCTTGCGGCGCTGGAATAGGGGGGGGGTAAGACCTCACAGGTCTTTGAGACCTGTGAGGTTTTCCCCCGATGAGGTGTTCCGACTATCTTGGACTCGGAGGCAGCGCGATGCAGGAGTTACTGGTGGGCGTGTTGGTGAGTTTCAACAGTACGGCCTGGACGGCGGTGATTGATGTGCGCGGCGGTGTGCCGTTTCAACGCCTGGAGGGCGTGCCGGTGAATCGGGGGCTGGCCTCGGCGGCGCTGACGGCCGGCCGGTATGTCTGCATCTGGCTGCCGGCGGCGTCGGGCGCCGAGGCCGTCTTGATCGCGGTCTGGACCTGAGCCGGCCGGCTACACCCGCCGCACCGCCAGGTCAGACACGAAATAGGTCGTCTCAATCCGCACCTTGCGCTCGGCCGTCGCCCAGTTCTCGCTCACTTCCGTCGCCGGCGCCAGGAAGGCGCTGCGCTTGCCGTTCCACAGCTTCAGGTCGCTCACGAAGGCGGTCGAGACGACGGTGACGCCGACGTCCCGGGGGAGGATGATGTCGGTATCGGCGACGAAGGCGAAGAGGCGCAGGTGGGTTTCGCCGGCCGGGATCTCCGCCTGGGTCAGGTCCAGGTCAATATCGCCGACGAACATCCAGAACTCCTCATCGGCGACGCGCCAGACGCCCTGCCGGCGGATTTCGCCCAGGATCTGCTGCGTCGTATGCGCGCCGGGCTGGACGAAACGCGGGCGCAGCAGCAAGAAGCCGCCCACGAGGATCAGGCCGACCGGCAGGCACAGGTCGCCGGCGTCGAAGTGCAGGATATTGCCGAGCAGATAGAGTACGCCGGCGGCGATGATGAGCACGCCGAACACGAGCGCGGGGGTGTTGGTCTGACGCATATACGAGCCTCCTCAAGTTGCATAGCTTACTCTCTATACGCAGCCGGCCGGCCAGGGTCGCGCGGCTGGCGCTACGAATTTCGCTATGATTTCATGCTATTGTTTCGTAAAATTGCACTTTTCACGCGTTTGTGATATACTGCACACATGGTAGCCGTATGGTAACGCGGGGGGAATCCAGTATGAATGAACAGAACATACCGACGCCCGATGTGGTCGTGGCCCGTTTGCCGCTCTATCTGCGGCTGCTGAATTTCTTGACCGAAGATGGCGTAAGCGTGATTTCGTCGGCCGAGCTGGCCGAGCGCCTGGGGTTGAGCGCGGCGCAAATCCGCAAAGACCTGTCCCACTTCGGGGATTTCGGCAAACAGGGCAGTGGCTATAATGTCACCTACTTGCGTGGCAAGCTGCGCGAGATCCTCAATTTGGAGCGGATCTGGGATGTGGCGCTGGTGGGCGCCGGCGACCTGGGGCACGCGCTGGCCCACTATGGCGGGTTCATCGGCCAGGGCTTTCGGATCAAGATCGTCTTCGACAACAACCCGCAGAAAGTGGGGAGCGACCTGGGCGGCCTGATGGTCTTCTCCACCCACATGATGAAAGAGGAAATCCGCCGGCAGCAGATTCGCGTCGCCATCCTGGCGGTGCCGGCCCCGGCGGCGCAGCGCGTCACCGATGATCTGATCGAAGCCGGCGTGGGGGCCATTCTCTGTTACGCGCCCATCACCCTGATGACGCCGGCCTACGTCCACGTGCAATACATGGACCCGGTGGCGCACTTGCAGCACATGGCGTTCTATCTCAAGTGACCGGCGGCCGGCAACGCCCTGGCCGATACGCGCGGACATAGCCTGGCTCTCTGCGAGCGGCCCAGCCGGCGCGCTCAGAGAACCAGGCTATGTCACAATCAGGAAGCCCCTTCAGGAACGTCAGCGAGGAATACGCAGGGTCTGGCCGGCGTAGATGTGATTCAGGTTGTAGATGCCATTGGCCGAGGCAATCGCCCACGGCGTGGTGCCGTACATGTTGGCGATGCTCCAGAGCGTCTCGCCCCAGCGCACGACGTGGCACAGCGGGCCGGGCATCGGCTGCGGGCCGGGATGCGAGCCGCCGCAGATTTGCAGCACCTGGCCGGCGCGCACGTAGTTGGGATTGGCGATGCCGTTGCGGGCCGCCAGATTCCAAACGTTATCGCCATAACGCGCGGCGATGATGCTCAGGCTATCGCCCCAGCGCACCGTGTAGTAGAAGCAGCCGCTGGCCGGCGGCGCGGCGTTGGCCGTAATGCCGGCGAATGGGAGTAGCATGATAACTGCTACCAGTGCGAAGACGAATTTGCGCTTCAGAGATGACTTGACCATTGGACACTCCTCCTTCTCTTACTGCTCTTTAACGTATTCTTCCGCTTCGATAGGTGACCTCACTGACAGATACCCATTCCGTAAACGTCGGGGACATCGAGCAACGCACACGTCTGTACCGCCCGCTGTGAACACATTATACACGATGGTTTCGCGTTTGTCAATAGTTTAACATAACGAAGTTACATAACTCGCTAAAATTGGGCCTTTTCCGGCCCCCAAAAGCCGGCGAAAAAGCCGGCATCCGCGCCGGCTTTCCGCGCGCGCCCGGCCCCCTCTGGACTGCGTAGGCTTGCCTGCGCCGGCCATCCACGAATCATGCCCACGAATAAACGAATGCGCCCGGGTGAACCACGCATTCGTTTATTCGCGCCCATTCGTGGATGGCCGCGTCGGCGCGCCCCGGGGCCATATCGCGCTACGATTTGGCGCAGGGCAAATTTCGTGCCATAATACCAGCCAAGAATCTGACGCCAGCCGGGAGACCTGGGCTTGATTTACATTGGTATGGATGATACAGACAACCTGGAATCGCGCGGCACCGGCCGGCTGGCCCGCGCCGTCGCCGGCGCCCTGGGCCGGCGCTTCGCGGTGCGCGGCGTCACGCGGCACCAACTCCTGGTGGACCCGCGCGTCCCCTATACGTCGCACAACAGCAGCGCCGCGCTGCACCTCGACGCGCCGGCGCTGAGCGCGGCCGAGCTGGTCGCCCTGGCCGACGAGGTCGGCGCGCAGATGTTGGCCGATTTCCAGACCGGCAGCGATCCGGGACTGTGCGTGGCCCAGGATGCGCCGCCGGCGCTGGGCGAATTCGGCCGGCGCGCCAAGCGCGATGTCGTCACGCAGGCCGAGGCGCGCGCCCTGGCCGCCCAGACCGGCTGCATCTTGCGCGGTCTGGGCGGGACCCAGGACGGCGTCATCGGCGCGCTGGCGGCGGTGGGGCTGGCGGCCGGCGGGGAAGATGGCCGCTTCTTGCTGGTGGGGCGCTCGCGCGAGCTGACCGGCCTGCTCGATGTGCCGGCGATCCTGGCCTGCGGCATCGCCGAGGTGCGCCGGCTGGACACCGGCGCGCGCCTGGAGGCCGGCGTCATTGACGCCAACGCCAAGTTGCGGCCGGCGTTGCGCGGCGGCCGGGCCGTCCTCTATGTGGCGCATCCCGAAGGGGACGAGACGCGCTGGGTCTCGGTCAAGCTGGATTGATGCGCCGGCCGCGAGGGGGGCCATGCTAATCGCCCGCGACCTCTCCTATACCTATCATGGCCGGCCGACGCCGGACCTGCGCGCCGTCTCGCTGGAAGCACGCGCCGGCGAATGTCTCCTGGTCACCGGCCCGTCGGGCTGCGGCAAATCCACCCTGGCGCGCTGCCTGGTGGGCCTCATCCCGCACCTGTACAAGGGCGACCTGCGCGGCGCGGTATGGGTGGATGGCCTGCCCACGGCCGAGACGCCGCTCTGGCGATTGGTCGAGCGCGCCGGCATGGCGCTGCAAAACCCCCAGGCGCAGATGCTCGCCTCGAGCGTCGAGGATGAGCTGGTCTTTGGGCTGGAGAATCTGGGGCTGCCGGCCGACGCGATTGCGGCGAGATTAAATGAAGCGTTGGCCCACTTTGGGCTGACCCATCTGCGGACGCGCGACCCGCGCCGGCTCAGCGGCGGCGAAGGCCAACGCCTGATGTTGGCGGCCGCCCTGGCGCGGCGCTCGCCCATCCTGGTGCTGGACGAGCCGCTCTCCATGCTCGACACGACGGCCGCCGCCGGCCTGGTGCGCGATCTGGCCGGCCTGGCCGACCAGGGGCGCGCCGTGGTGGTCTGCGAGCATCGCTCACGCTACTTCCGCGCCGCCGGCCCGTTCCGCGAGTTCCGGCTGGGCGAGGCCGCGCCGGCCGATCCGCCGGGCGCGCCGCCGCCGGCCCCGCTGCGCGACGCCGCGCCCTTCGCGCTGTCCATCCGCGGTCTGCGCGTCTCCTTCGGCGAGCGCTGCGTCCTGGATGGCCTGAACCTGGAGCTGCCGGCCGGCCAGATCGTGGCCCTGGTGGGCGTCAACGGCAGCGGCAAGACGACCCTGCTGCGCGCCCTGGCCGGCCTGCAAAGCCACGCCGGCGCGGTCGAAATCGCCGGCGGCCGGCCCGATCTGGCGCTGGTCTTCCAGAACCCGGATTTGCAGCTCTTCAACGCCACCCTGCGCGAAGAGCTGCGTTATGGCCTGGCCGAGCCGGACGAGGCGCTCTACGCCTGGCTCCTGGGAGCGCTGGGGCTGGCGCGCTACGAGCATTCCTCGCCGCTCCTGCTCAGCGAAGGCGAGAAGAAGCGCCTCTGCCTGGGCCTGGCGCTGATGCGCCGGCCGCGCCACGGCGTCCTGCTGGACGAGCCAACTCTGGGCCAGGACGACCATCATCGCGCCCTGTTGGGCCAGACGGCGCGCGGCCTGGCGGCGGCCGGCCGGCTCGTCCTGACCGCGACGCATGACCTGGCCTGGGCGCTGGCCTACGCCACGCGCCTGCTGCTCCTCTGCGAAGGACGCATCATCGCCGACGGCGCGCCGGCCGCGCTGCTGCGCGACGCTGATCTATGGCGACGGGTCGGCCTGCTGGTCCCCGACTGGATCTGGGAGGGCGTGGCATGAAATGGCTGCGTCGCGCCGGCCGCGGCGAGCGCCGGCGGCGCTTCCGTCTGGTCGAAGGCTCGCCCCTGCGCCGGGTAGACCCGCGCGTCAAGCTCTGCCTCGGCATCCTGATCGCCTCGGCGGTCATGCTGCCCCTGGAGCGGGTGTTGGCCTTCTGGCTCTTCTTTATGGCCCTGATGGGGCCGGCGCGCCTGTGGCCGGAGGTCGGCTACCAGTTGCGCCGCATCGCCCTGCTGTTGATCGTCCTGTTCGCGCTGGATTGGCTGACGGTGGGCCTCGATTTCGCCTTCCTGATCACCTTCCGGCTGATGCTGGTCGTCTCGGCCTTCACCCTCTTCTTCGCCACGACGCGGCCCGAAGAGCTGCGCCTGGCCCTGGAGCGGCTGGGGACGCCCTATCGCTACGCCTTCTCGTTGAGCCTGGCCTTCCTCTCGGTCTCGGTATTGGATGAGGAATGGCGGGCGATCCGCGAGGCGCAGCAGGCGCGCGGCATCTGGACGCCGGCGAAGGGGCTGCGCGGCTGGGCCGGCCGGCTGCGCGATCTGACCACCCTGGGCGTGCCGGCCGTCGTCCTGACGGTCAAGCGCGCCTGGACGCTGACCGAAGCGGCCTATGCGCGCGGCTTCGATTCGCCGCAGCGCCGGCCCTTCCGCCAGTTACGCATGCGGCCGGCCGATTGGACACTGTTGAGCGTGACCCTGGCAGTCATCATCGCCCTGTTCCTGTTGCGCTGAACGCGGCTATGGTCGTATCGCCCCGTATGGGCATCTGGGGTTGCGGACGGCCACGAGGGCCGATGCTACGGTTCAGGACCCGGCGGCTACTGAGAAAGTTCACACAGGAGGTTTTCCTATGCCACAACGCACGCGTATCCTCATCGTCGTCGCCCTGTTCGTCCTCATTGGGGCCGGCCTGGGGGCTTATACCCTGCTGAACATGCGCCGGATCGCGTCGGCGCCGGCGGCCACACCCCAGGAGGGCATGATTCACGTCTACGTGGACGGGACCTTCGCCGCCAACCTGGCGCCGGCCGATCTGGAAAAGCTGCCGGCGGCCTCGTTCAAGGACGTCGAAGAGGGCAAGCTGCAAGAAGGCTGGTGGCTGCGCGACGTGGTGCGCCTGTACGTGGCCGAGAGCAAGCTGACGCCGGCCTCCAAGATCACCGTCGCCGGCCTGCGCCAGGCCACCGCCAAGTCCTACACCCTCACCTGGGCGCAGGCGCTCGATCCGGCCAATAACTTCGGCTTCGATCTCGCCGGCGACGGTCAATCCATGAAGCTCGCCAGCACCATGGAAGGCTTCGCCGTGCGCGATGCCTGGGTGCAGGGCGTCAACCGCATGGATATCCAGACTAAGCCTTGAGGCCGGCCGGAGGAAGCCAAGATGACGACTGAAAAACCCGCAGTAGTGAAGAAGCCGATGACCCGCTACTTCTCCACCTTCGAGCTGATCCTGCTGGCCCTGATGTCGGCGCTGGTGGTCGTGTCCAAGATCGTGCTGCACCTGCCGCTGCGCCTGCCGGGCCATTCCGGCCTCTTCTG
>CAIQJD010000593.1 GCA_903872005.1 uncultured bacterium
ACCCGCAAGAGCCGGCTTTCAAGAACCATCCCAGCTTCTTCTTCCGCGATACGATGGAGCGTTACCGCAACGTCATGGTCGCCTACGGCGACGGCGGCAAGAAGATCTGGCCTACCGAGTTTGGCTGGGCCTCCGTTGAGAACATGGCCTCCTCGCCGGCGCCGGGCTACGAATACGCCGCCAACGTCAGCGAAGGCGAGCAGGCGCAGTACATCGTGCGCGCCTACGAGATGGCCCGCAACTGGGGCTGGGTGGGCGTAATGTTCTTGTGGAACCTCAACTACGCTCCCATCGCCGGCCCGCAGGACGAGAAGTCCGCTTTCAGCATCGTCCGCGCCAATTGGGCGCAGCGGCCCGTCTATGGCGCGTTGGCCGGCATGGCGAAATAGGCGTCCCACATACCACAGTCACAGACCCTAAAGGCCCTTCGCGTGCCTTTAGGGTCTGTGTTATGCCCGCATCAAGAATACGGAGTATGGAGCACATGCTGAGCAAGGGCGATGGGGCAAGCCCCCACTCTGGACGTTCGGGTTCTCTCTGGCGCGCCGGCCTCCTGGCGCTGGCGATCTGCGCCCTGACGTTACTTTCTGTTGCCGGCTGCGCCGGCCGCCCCACCCCCACGCCGACGCCTACCAAGACGCCTCGGCCGAAGGTATCCGCTACGGCGACGCCATTGGCCGCCGAAGCCACCCAGGCGGCCGCGCCCAAGCCGACCAATACCCTCGTGGTGCAGGCGCAACCCACCGTCGCGCCCACGGCCAAGCCGCCGGCCAGCGCCACGCCGGCCCCCCAGGCGACGTCCGTCCCCACCAGCACCAAGACGGCCGCAACGGCCGCCCCGACGCTTCCCGCCGGCAAGCTGCGCTCGCCGGAATACGGCATGCAAGTCTTTCTCTGGTGGCGGCCCGAAGTGGCACAACGCGACCTGGAACTGGTCCGCGACGCCGGCTTCGGTTGGGTCAAGCAAACCTTCGCCTGGCGCGACATTGAAGGCGCGGGAAAAGGGCAATTCGACTGGGAGCGCCCCGACCGCATCGTCGAACAGGTGCAAGAGCAAGGGCTGAAGATGATCGTGCGCGTCGATTCACAGCCCGAATGGGCCGGCGGCAAATACCCGGAAAATGGCCCGCCCAACAACATGAAGGACTATGCCGACTTCGTCACCGCTCTGGCTACGCGCTACAAAGGCCGCATCGCCGCCTATCAAATCTGGAACGAGCCGAACCTCAATGTCCCCGGCCGTAGCGAATGGGGCGGCCGGCCGCCCAATCCGGCCGAATACACGGTGATGCTCAAAACAGCTTACAACGCCATCAAGGCCGTAGACCCCAACGCGCTGATCGTGTCGGCCGGCCTGGCTCCCACCTCGCGCAAAGACGATGTCGCCATGCCCGACCTGGACTTCCTGCGCGGCATGTACGCGGCCGGCGCCAAACCCTATTTCGACCTCCTGGGCGCGCACGGCGCCGGCTACAAGGTCTCGCCGGACACGGATCCATCCGTCGTCGCCAAGGATCCCAAGCTGAACAACAACGACCCCAGCCCCGAAGACCGCAAGCGCATCTACTGCTTCCGCCATGTGGAAGATATCCGCCAGGTGATGGTGGAAAACGGCGACGCGAACAAGCAAGTCGCGCTGCTCGAATTCGGCTGGACGACCGACCCACGCCCCGAATCGCCCTACAACTGGCACGCCGTGACCGATCGCCTGCAGGGCGAATACCTCGTGGCGGCCTATGAATACGCCCGCAAGAACTGGTCGCCCTGGATTGGCTTGATGAGCCTGATCTATCTGCCCAACAACGATTGGGTCGCCGAAAAAGAAGAATACTGGTGGAGCATCATCCAGCCGGCCTACCCGGAGCTCAAGCTGCGGCCGGCCTACGTGATGCTGAAACAGATGCAGAAATGAAAGACAGAGGGGGTGAGAAGCGCAGGCGACTCTCACCCCCTCTTTGCAATCCCGTCTATACGCGGATGGGATACTGGCCGTAGCGCAGCACCGTGTCGCGCATCGCCATATAGTTCTCGAACTTGGCCCAGTTGGGCACGGAATTGCCCGAGCCGACGCAGTAGCCGCCGCCGGGCGCGATGTCACGCAAGCGCTGCCTGGTCAGAGCAGCCACTTCTTCCGGCGTGCCGGTCATCAGGATTTCGTTGGAGATATTGCCGAAGAGGCACAGGCGGTCGCCCACACGGCGCTTCACTTCGTTGATGTCCATGCAGGTCGGGTCAATGGGGTGCAGGGCATCCACGCCGATGTCCAGCAGATCGGGCAAAATATCCCACAAGACACCGTCTGAGTGAAAGCCGAAGAACATGCCGGCCGCGTGGCAACGGCGCGCCATCTCTTTGTACCAGGGGAAGACGAACTTACGCAAATAGGCCGGCTTGATGATCGGCCCGCTGCCAAAGGCGATATCATCCACCGCCCAGATAGCAGCCACGTTGGGCAGATGCTGAATCTGCGCCACCGCGTCGAACTGGATGCGGGCCACCTTCTCGAAGATGGCCGCGGTCAATTCCGGCTTCAGGAGCAGGTTGACGCCAAAATTCTCGAAGCCCATCATCAGCCAGGTCAGGGTGAAGATCTTGCCAGAAAGGGCAATGATCTTCATGCCGGCCGGCAGGTACGGCTGCACTTTGGTGAACTTGGAGAGGTCCACTTTGGCGACTTCATCCCAGGGAAAGCGCTCGAAATCGCGCTCGTCATGAATCCAGCTCCGCATCTCCAGGTTCCACGCCTCGTCTTTCTCGTCGCCGGCGATGCGGCTGAGCGCCTTGGAAATCTGCGACTCTTTGGTGACGCCCCCTGGCGTCATCATCCCCACGGACAAGGGGATATAATCGTAGCCGGCTTGCGCCCAGAACTCCACCTGGCTCTTCAGGTCATCTTCTGTCACTTGCCGGCCCAGGAATTGGCTCTGAATCTCGTATGCGACCAGAATCTCGCCGAGCGGCACGCGATCCGGCTCTTGGCGTCTGATCGTCGTGGCAACACGCTGGAAATCCGGTTGGGTAGCGACCATGCTTCATCTCCTTACCTTGATAGGACGCGACAAGGGAAGCTACGGCACATCGGGACGTCCCCTATTGTAGTCGGGGAAGGACGGAGGGTCAAGCCATGACCAATGAGCAACCTGTGACAGAAGAGGGCGCCCGGCCGGCCGAAGACCGCCCGCCGGAAGTCCACTCACCCTGGAACTACAACGCCTGTTGGGCGCAAGGCTCCCAGGTCATCACCGCGCTGGCGCACTTCTATCGCGGCGAAGTGCAGCGATCCAACACCTGGCGCAATCGCCTCGACACCACCTTCAACTGGGCCATTGTCACCGCCGGCGCGGCGCTCACCTTCACCTTCAGCTCGCCGGCGAACCCGCACTTCGTGATCCTCTTGGTGCTGCTGCTCATCCTGGTATTCCTGGGCATTGAGGCGCGCCGCTACCGCTACTACGAGCTGTGGGCCTATCGCGTGCGCATGATGGAGACCGACTTCTACGCCAGCATGCTGACGCCGCCCTTCGCGCCCAGCCAGGAATGGGCCGACGAGCTGGCCGACAGCCTGCGCCACCCGGAGCATACGATCTCCCGCTGGGAGGCATTGGGCCGGCGGTTTCGCCGCAATTACATCTGGGTCTTCCTCATCCTCGGCCTGAGCTGGTGCCTGAAGATCCTGATGCACCCGGCCAATACGTGGGACTGGGCAGAACTGGTGCAGCGCGCGGCCATTGGCCCCATTCCCGGCCCGCTGGTCGTCGGCGCCGGCGTCGCCTTCTATGCCGGCCTGGCCCTCCTGGGCGCGCTGACTGCCACGCTGCAAGAATCCACCTCCGAAGTGCTGGCCCCGCCGGGGCGGCTGCTGGATCGGCTGCTGCCCGGCCGGCATCGGCCGCAGCCCGGCGAAACTGGCGCGCCGGCGCGTCCGGCGCGCCAGCAGATGGTCACCATCATCACCACCCAGGGCAAGCCCATCGCCGCCCGGCTGCTCAGCGAGATCCATTGCGGGGTCACCGGCCTGGCCGGCCAGGGGATGTACACCGGCCAGCCACGCGACGTCTTGCTCTGTGTCCTCCCGCCGCGCCAGGTCCCCCAGTTGAAAGCCATCGTGCGCGCGGCCGACCCGCAAGCCTTCGTCGTGGTCAACCCGGCCGACGAAGTGGCCGGCCGGCGCTTCACGCCGCTATAGGCGCGCTCACCGCCGGCGCGTCGGCTGGGGGCCAGGCCGCGTCGGCAAGGGCGGCAAGGTCGGACGCGGCGGACGTGGCGTGACGACCACCGTCGCCGGGGCCAGGGTCGGCGGCGGAGTGTCTGAGGCGCTGGCGGTCGGGATCGGCGTCAGCACGGTCGTGGGCCGTGGCGGCGCGAGGTTCGTCGGCCGTGGCGGGCGTGGATCCGTTGAGCCGGTCGGCGTTGGAGACGCGCCTTCGGCCGGCGTCGCCGAGGCGGCCGGCGTAGCAGTAGCCGGCGGAACCGGCAAGCGTGGCGTGAACGGCGGCAGTCGCCGCGTTGGCGTGGTCGAAGGCTCCTGGGTCGGCGTTGCAGTCGGCGCAACGGGGAGCGTCGGTTCGGCCGTCGGCGCATCATCGGTCGGCGTCGCAGTCGGCGCGGCCGTCGGCGTATGGCCCGGTCGGCGTCCGCCGGCATCCGTCGCCGCTTCGGTTGGCACAACGATGGACGTCGGCGTCGCCGAGACGGTTGCGGTCGGCGCAACGACCGGCGTGCGGGTCGGATCAGCGTGCCGGCGTTGAATACCTCGCACCAGCAACGCCCCACTCTGAGCATCCCCGACGATTTGCACGGTCTCACCCGGCTGCAGGCCGGCCGCTTCCACGGCCTGCACGTCCAGCTCGACCGGGATGCCCCCTACCGACCATCCACCGTCGGCGGAATGCTCCAAATCGCCGCCAAATTCGACGGCCGGCGCGGCGCGCTGCAACTGTAGCACCTGCCGCGCCTCGAAACGCCGGCGCTCTGCCAGGAAATCCTCGTAGGCCGCATCCTGCTGCGGCACGCTCAAGATGGTCAGCGTCACCTGCTCCACCGTGCGCTTGACGGGATAAAGGAAATCGCCTGGCAGGGCCTGCGCCGACACGGCAAGCGCGCCGCCCCCAAAGACGAAGAAGAGGACAAGGATGATGGCCGCCAGGCCGGCGCGCGGCGCCCGACGCGCCGGCATTGCCCCGCTCGCAGACGCCAGCCGGCCGCGCACGCTCGCCAGCATCCCGAGCGGCGCGGCGCGCGCCGGCAGATCGCTCAGCAGCCGATCCTGGCGCGCGTAGGCGGCCTGCAATTGCCGGCAGGCCGCGCATGTCTCCAGGTGCGCGTCTACGCGCGCCCGCGTCGCGCTATCTAATTCCCGATACGTAGCCAATAATGGCCCGACGTGCCCGTCTCTCATTCCCCATCCCCCTGGTAGGCCAGGCGGAACATCTCGCGCGCCCGAAAGAGCCTCACCTTCACCGCGCTTTGCGAAATCCCCAGGATTTCGGATACTTCCGTCGTAGAAAAGCCCTGCATGCTGTACAGGACGAGCGGCTCGCGATATTGGGGGGCGAGCCGGCTCAATGCCTGTTGCACCGCTTCCGATTCGATAACGTGGCCGGCCGGATCATTGCCGAGCATCTCCGGCCGATCTGTCTGCAGCAAAGGCAGCCATTGAATGAGCCGCCGCCGGCGATGCCAGTCGCGCGCCGTATTGGTGGCGATGCGATAGACCCAGGCGCGTTCATTGGCGTCGGCCGGCAGACGCGTTAACGCTCCGTAGACCTTCACGAAGGTTTCCTGCGTCAGGTCTTCGGCGCGCGCCAAGTCGCCGCTCAGGCGATACAAGTAGTTGAGGATGGGTTGCTGATAGGCCAGGAAGACGCGTTCGAAACGCGCCTCAATCCCGTCGCCTGCCGCCTGGGTCATGCCCTTATCCTGTCACGCGATGGGCCGGCCGGCGCCGGCCAGACCGCTGCCAATCAGTATGACGAACCAGACGCGGCCACGGTTACACGGACAAGCGCGGGTTTGCAGCCCAGCGCCACGCTGCAAACCCGCGCCGCGCGTCACGCCAGAGGCGCTATTTCCACTTGAAGATGACGCCCACCATGGACTTGTCCCGCCCCAGCGCCATCTCATACGCTTCCTTAGCCTGGTCATAAGACAAGACATGCGTCACCAGATCCAACGGCCGAATGGCGCCGTCTTGCATCAAGTCCAGCAGGTACTCGCAGCCACGCAAGACCGAGAAGCGCGGCGTGGCATCCGGCAGGGGGTAATCGTAGGCCGGCAGGCCGGACACGATCTTGATCGTCAGACTCTTGGCGTACATCCACTTCAGCGCCAACGGGTTGAAGTCGAGGTCCTGCTCACCGCGGCCGGGCAGCGAGAGGATGGACAGGCGCCCGCCCTTCCGCAAGCTCTCGATGGCCGCGCGATAGGCCGGCCAGGGATTGGCCGCCAAAACCGCCAGGTCAATGCCGGCGCCGTGCGTGAACTCGTCCAGCTTCCGCGCCAGGTCGGCATCGTCGCTCAGCCAGGCGCGGTGCGCGCCGATCTTGCGCGCAAAGTCCATGCGATAGTCCGAGTTGCTCAACGCCACCGTGCGCGCCCCGAAGACACGCGCCAACGAGATCGTCGTCAGGCCAAGGATACCCGTGCCGACAACGGCCACGCTCTCGCCGGCCGAATAGGCGCCGGTGCGTAGCGCATGAAAGCCCAAATGGTACAGATAAGTCATCGAGGCGTTCTCCGACGAGACGCCATCCGGGATACGCACGATCATCTCGCTCTGCTTGGCGATATAGGCTGACTGATGCGCCTTGAGCGAGAAGACGCGATCGCCCACCTTGAAGCGCTCCACCGCGCTGCCGATGGCCTTGACCGTGCCGGCGTTATTGTAGCCGACCCAGCGCGGGTAGTCCGGCGCGCCGGGGACGCGCTCCGCGCCCTCATAATTGCCGCGGTCGGTGCCCGTGGAGAGGGAAGAGAAATCGGTCTCGACGTAGATCTCGTCCGTCGCCAGCTTGGCGACATCCAGATCGCGCTCTTCGAGGCGCAAGTCTCGCGGTCCGTGCAGAATCCAGGCTTTCATGCGCTACTCCTCATCAGTGATCGGATTGGTAATGCCACAGAATGACGCCCGCAGTGTAGCC
>CAIQJD010000594.1 GCA_903872005.1 uncultured bacterium
CCTACTATTGGGACGACGCCGGCGCGTGCCAGTATGGCTATGAGCAACCGATCCTCGACGCATTCAAGGCGCAGACGGGGTTGGATGCCCGGCAGTTGCCCAATTCCGATGAGCGTTGGCTCCGCTTCCGCGCCGGCTATAACACGCTGATGCTGCGCGAGATCAAAGAGGAATTGCGGAATCAGCCGCAGTTCGACCTCTCGACGCTGGTCTTCCCGCCGGCGGTCCTGGATGCGGAGGGCAAGCAATATGCCATCGGCGACGGGCTGCTTAATTCGGCGCTCAACACGCCGCCGGGGTTGGATAACAACCTGCGGGCGGCTCTGTTGGACGTGGCCGGCTGGGCGAACGATGGGCTGGTGGACGCGATCTGTCCGATGATCTCGCCGCACTATACGACCACGGGGACGTGGCGCACCCGGCCGGAGGCGATTGGGCCGGAGGGCGGCGAGATGCGCCGGCAGCTCGGCGACAAGGTCAAGCTGCGCGCGGCGGCTTATTGCTACGGCTCGGACGCGGCGCACATCGAGGGCGTCTTCCGCGAGACTGAGGCGCTGGGTGTGGATGAGCTGATCCTGTTTGAGACGACGTCGCTGCAAATGGGCGGGCATGGCATGGGCGGCGGGATGTGGGGCAAGGTCGGCGAGCTGACCTACGAGTATCGCCCGCGCTGAATCTGAGCCAGGCTGAAAACCAGAAACAGGCGTCCCCGCCAATGGCCGGGACGCCTGTTTGGTATGGCGCGCGGCGCGTCAGGCGAGATAGGTCCTTTGCAGGTCGTGGAGCATGACATGGTAGGCTTCGTGGCGGCCGGGGCCGATGCGCTCCTGCTCGACGCGCTCGAAGCCGGCTAATAGCTCGGCCTGTTTGTCGGCGGACAGGCATTCGTCGGCGATGGGATAGAGGATGTTGTCCTCTTTGTAGATGTGCTGAGCCAGCAGGGCCGCATAGCCGCGGGCATTGTCCACGATGCGTGTCCGGGCGGTCTTGTCGCCGGCGCGATAGGCGGATAGGGCGTCGGCCAGGTTACGCACATACTGCCGGCCAATCTCGTGCTCGTGCAGCATGACGCCGATGGGGCCGCCCTCGCGCGGCACGCCGGCTTCGGCCATGGCCGTGAAGAGCAGGTCCTCTTCCTTGCCATGATGGCAGCGGTCGGCGAAGGTGCGGATGAAGTCCACGATTTGATCAAGATGTTCTACGGGGATCGGCTGGCCGGCGGCCAGGTCGTCGGCGATCTTGTTGATGATGCGTAAGGTGAGCAGAATAGCCTGATGTTCTTCTTTCAATACGTCTGTCGGTTTCATCGGAAAGCCTCCTTCCACGGAACCCAGAAACCTGCGCTCGATTCCCGGTCGTGTGACATCCTATTCTGAGATCATTGTAGCGCGGGCGCGTGGAAGGGGCGATGACAAAAGTCACAGCGCATTGAAAGATCAGGGGAGTTGCAGATCGTCCAGGGCGCGGGAAGCCTCGGCCGGCGTCGGCCGGCGCGCGTAGTTGTACATGACGCCGCCGGGACGCTCGTTGTAGTAGGGGCGATTGCAGTCGGGGCAGCCGGATGTCTCGAAGGCGTGGCCGTCGGAGAGGATGGCGCGCCAATCCGGGAGGCGGATGTCGGTCAGCCGACCGGCGGCATCGAAGGCGAAGTCGTCCAGGCCGGCGCGGCCAGCGCTGATGAGCTGGCGGGCGGCCTGCATGCGGCGATAGTGGGCGGGGGCCGGCGGGGCTTGGTCTTGCATCGCCGTGCCGCGCACCGGCGTGAACGCGAAGAGGCCGACGGTGACGCCCCATTGGCGCATGCGCCAGATCATCTCGACCATGTCGCGCTCGGTCTCGCCGAGGCCGACGATGAGGTGGACGGCGGCGCGGCCCGGGTAGGCTGTGGCGGTCTGCTGGATCATGTCCAGGCTGCGCGCCCAATAGCCGGTCTTGACCCGCTCGAAGACGGCCTGGCTGGCCGCGTCGAGACCGAAGCCGATGTGGTCCACGCCGGCTTCGATCAGTTCCTGCACCTGGCCGAGGTTGGCCGGCAGAATTGCCACATCGAAGGGGATAGCGCATTGGGCGCGGATGGCCCGAACGACAGCAAGGGCCTGAGCGTGTATGTCATGGGCGACGGTGGCTTGCAGGCAGGCGCGCCGCAGCGTCCCACGGCGAAAGGCGTCTGCGAGGCGGCCGGCGACTTCGGCGAGGGGATAGGTCGGCCAGGTGATGCGCGATAGATTGAGGGCCGATGCGGCGCTCTCGCGGGCCTGGGCGCAGAAGGCGCAGTTCATGGCGCAGCGACCGCCCACCATCAGGTAGGCTGTGGTCGGCGCGACGTCCATCGCGACCTGGGCCAGGCCCAATACGGCGGCCGTGCCGGCCGAGGCATGGATTTCTGCAGGTGCAGAGGGTTCAGATGCCAAAGACGGCCTCCATCGCTTCGGGCGCGTAGCGCGCCACCATGTCCTCGGTGATGGCGTTGGCGTGACAGATTTCGGCGTAGAGCCGGCCGCTGGCGCGCGGCCGGCGCGCCTGGGATGCGAAGTCCACTTCGATCAGGCCGAAGCGCATGGCGAACCCTTGCGCCCACTCGAAGTTGTCTACCAGGCTCCAATGATAGTAGCCGCGCACCGGGATGCCGTCGCGGATGGCGCGCCACATCTGGGCGAGGTGGGTCAGGATGAAACGGGGGCGCTGGTCGTCGTCGGCGTCCGGCAGGCCGTTTTCGGTGATGTAGATGGGCTTGTTGTACTTGCGGACGGTTTGGAGCACCTGGTAGATGCCCTGGGGGTAGACCTCGCCGTAGTCCAGGTCGCTGACCTCGGCGCCGGGCGTCAGGTGGAATTGGAAGCTGTTGGCCGGCTTGCGCCAGTCTATGCCCATGCGGAAACGGGTGTAGTAGTTCACGCCCAGGAAGTCGGCGCTGTCTGCCAGATTGGGGACGTGGGAGAGGCCGACGGGCGCCTGGATGCGGCCGGTGGCAACGGCCTCTAGCGGGATGATATTGTGGATGTAGTCTACGGCGCGAGCCAGCCAACGGTCGCCGAGGCGATTGCGCGGTAGGGACTCAGCGATGAAGATGTTGCTGACGGAGCCGACGCTGGCGTTGCCTTGCAGGGCGTGGATGGCGCGATAGGCTGCGCCGTGGCCCAAAAGCTGATGGCGCAAGGCGGCCAGGGAGCTTGACATAGCGTGCTTGCCGGGCGGGAAGATGCCATGCATATAGCCGAGGAAGGCATAGACCGCCGGCTCGTTGATGGGACACCAGAGCGTGACCAGGTCGCCCAGCTCGCTCACCACGCGTTGCGTGAAGCGGACGAAGTAGTCCACGGTCTGTGGATTTTCCCAGCCGCCCAGGTCGGCCAGCCAGAGGGGCGCTGTGAAGTGGAAGAGGGTGAGCATCGGCTCCAGCTGGCGGGCGTGCAGGCTCTGCAGGATCTGCCGGTAGCGCTGGAACGCTGCGCCATCCCAGACGCCAGGACGCGGCTCCAGCCGGCTCCATTCGACGGAGAGGCGATGCGTGTTGTGCCCCATTCCTTGGGCAAGGTCAAGGTCGGTCTCGGCGGCGCGCCACCAGTCGCAGGCAAGGCCGGATTTGTCGCCGTCCCGGATGTGGCCGGCGCCTTGTTCCCAGGCCCACCAGTCGTTGTTGGTGTTGCCGCCCTCCACCTGGTGCGCGGCGGTGGCTGCGCCCCAGCGGAAGCCATCTGGAAAGCGAAGTTCGTTGCGTGCCATGGTATCAATCTGTGCCTATGGATGGGATGCGGAAGCAATATACTCGAGAGGGGATGAACGCGCAAGAATCGGCCGGCTGCCAGACCGGGTTCGCTGAGGATGGGGCTGGCCGGCCGCGCGACTCGTCGCGTGGCCGGCCAGGGAAAGGCGTCTGCGAGCTACTGCACGCGCGTCCGCAGGTCGAAGCGGAACAGCATGCGCTCGCCGCGCCAGATGGCAAAGCCTTGCTTCGGCTTCGCGATCTGACCGTTGATGGTGAAGGTCAGACGGTCGCCGGGGAGTGCGCCTTCATCTTCTGGGGTCGCCGGGTCATCGCCGTAGAG
>CAIQJD010000595.1 GCA_903872005.1 uncultured bacterium
ATCTCTCATGCTTCTCCTCCTCGGTTCTCCTCTCCCATTTCAACGCGTTGGCAGCGGGCTGTCCTGGCCTTCGAGCAGCTTTGGCAGATAGGCCAGCGGGTCGGCCGGCGGCTCCAGTCCCAACCGGTCGCGCATGCGGGTCACGGCGGCTGTGAAGCGCACGACTTCGGCCTCGCGCGCCGGCCGCAAGACGATCTGCGATGCGCCGCCGACGAGATGCAGGATGCGCTGCGCCAGGTCGAGGATGGCCGTGCCCTGACCGCTGCCCACGTTTACCGGCTGCCCGGCGAGATCGCGGCCGACGGCGCGCAGGAAGGCTTCGACGACCTGATCCACCCAGACGAAATCAATGGTCTGCTGGCCGCCGTAGACTTCCAGGTCGAGGCCCTGGCGCGCCCGGCCGAGCCAGAGCGGGATGACGCGCCCGAAATCGCGCCGGCCGTAGACATTGGAAAGGCGCAGCACGGTTGTCTGCACGCCGAAGAGGCTGCGGAAGACCTGGCAGTACAATTCGCCGGCTACCTTGCTGGCGCCGTAGGTGTTCTTGCTGCCGATGGGATGCTCTTCGTCTACGGGGAGATAGCGGGCTTCGCCGTAGACCTCGCGCGACGAGCTGAAGGCGACGCGCGCGCCGGTCTCACGGGCCGCTTTGAGGACGTTGTACGTTCCGACCACATTGGTGTTGAAGGAGTAGTCCACGTCGGTGACTGCGCCCATGACGTTGGATTGCGCGCCCAGGTGGAAGACCTGCTCCACGCCGCGCATGGCATCGAGCAGCCGGCCGTAGTCGCGGATGTCCCCTTCGATGAAGGCGACGCGCGGCTGGTCGTGGTGCTGGGCGATATTCGCCAGCCGGCCGCGGAAGAGGTTGTCGAAGACGATCACCTCATTGGCCGCGTCCGCGGCCAGACGATCCACCAGATGGCTGCCGATGAAGCCGGCGCCGCCGGTTACCAGTGCTTTCATGGGGTTGCCTCCCGGCGCGGCTGCGCGCCTTCTGTCAGCGTCGCGTCTACGACGCGCTTTATGCCCTCAACGTATTTATCCAGGCTCATGCGTTCTTCCAATAGCCGCCGGCCGTTGGCTCCCAGGCGCGCCGCTTCGTCCGGCCGTTCGAGGAGATAGGTGATGGCCTGCCGCAGGGCGGCCGGGTCGGCCGGCGGGACATACAGGCCGGTCTCGCCTTCGATGACGACGTCGGTTTGGCCGGGCGTGCGCGTGACGATGACGGCCTTGCCCATGGCCATCGCTTCCAGAATGGTGGTCACGCCGGCCTGGAAGGTCACATCATACAGCGGCACGACGACGAAACGGCAGGCCGCGTAGAGGTCACGCAGCTCGTACTGCGTGAAGCGCCGCACCGTTACGTTGGAGGGGATGGCTTCGCCGGCGGTGCTGTCGGCGCGGCGTGACCAGGGGCTGCCGGCGGCAATCATCACGCGCAGCCCATCGAAGTCGCGCACCGCCTCCATGAGGGTGGGGTAGTCGCGAAACTCCAGGCCGACGGAACAGATGAGCGCTTCGCCGGCGGGGTCTGGCGCCGGCCGGGGCGCGAAGAAGCGGCCATCCGCCTGGAAGGGCGTCCAGATAACGCGAGCGGCCGGCACGCGCCAACGTTCTTCAATGAAACGCTTCTGCCAGGTGGAGTAGACCAGGAAGCGGTCAATGTGGCTCTGGATGCCCAGGGCGTCAAAGAAGAGCATCTTCTTCCCGACGGAGAGGATGTGGACGATCATGATGTGGCGCGCGCCGCGCCGGCCCAGGAACTTCATCAGGGCTGCCAGGGGGATGCCGACTTGCTCGCCGTCGGTGAGGATCAGGCGGCGCCGGCCGCGTTGCTGGAAGCAGGCCCAGGCCAGGAGGAGGTCGGGGCCGCCCAGGCGCTCCAGGAGCCGACCGAACCCGCCGGCCTGGCGCCGCGCGCCGGCATAGTCGAGCAAATCAGCGCCGCAGGCGCGCGCCAGCTCCAAATAGTCGCGGCGTGGCGTCTCGCCGGCGGCGGCTTTGGCGGCGGCGTCCGGCGCGATGACGCCAGAGACCGTGAGCAAGATGTCAGGCATGGGCGACCTCCGTGCGCGGCGTGGCGCGATTGGCAGCGGCAGTTGCCTTCAAGAGAGCGAGGAGGCGCAGCGTATTCTTCTCTACATCGAGGTCCTGGTGGACGATTTGGGCGGCGCGTTCGCCCATTTCCAGGCGCAGGTCGGTTCCTTCGGTCAGCCGGCGCAGGGCCTGGGTCAAAGCCGGCGTGTCGCCGGGGGCGACGAGGAAACCGCTCTCGCCGTCGCGCACGATCTCCGGGATGCCCCCGATGCGGGTTGACACGCAGGGCATCCCCGCGGCGCCGGCTTCCGAAAGCACCATCGGCAGGCAGTCGCCGTAGGTCGGCAGGCAGAAGATGTCACATTCATGGTACAGGGCGCGCAGACGCTCGCTGTTTGGCTGCATGTCGCGGTAGATGAAGAGGCCCGGCTCGGCCGGCGCGTCATCGCGCGTTACGAGGTGCAGCTCGATGGCCGGCTGCGCCGGCGCGTCGCGCAGCGCGCGGAAGGCTGTCAGAAGGTCGACGCCGCCCTTGCGCTGCAAGTTCCCGCCGACGAAGAGGATCTTGACCGGCCCTGCGTTGCGCGTCCGCGGTTGCGGGCGCGCCCACCAACCGGGATTGACGCCCGGCCGGATGACCGTGATCTTGTCCGAGGGGACTTCGTAGTCAGCACTCAGGCTGGCTTTGGTCCATTCTGTCCAGGCGACCAGGCCGCGCGCGGCGCGAAAACAGTCGCGGTTCAAGCGCCATTTCAGGCGCTCCAGCCAGGCCGGGCCGTGCGCATGGTCGTAGAACTGGCCCAGCGCATCGTATTGTAGCGGGGTGGCGTCGAGAGAGACGATGCCCGGGATGCGACGCAGCCAGTTGGCGGCCAGGACGGCCGGCGTCTGGGTGTGGATGAAGAGCGCATCGAGGGGCGTCTGGCGCTGGATCTGGGCGATGGCGCGGCGGGCGCGCAGGCCGGCGCGCACCGTCCAATTGCTGCGGTAGATGGGCAGGCGCGCCGCGAGGCCGGCCGTTTCCCAGGGGATCAGCCCCCAGCGGGCTTCGATTTCCGGGTCGCGTGGCACGCTGGCCTGCAAGTTCTTGGCGTGCGTGATGTGGCCGAGCGCCTGTTCGATGATGAAGGCGATACGGTACATAGATGCTATGCGCCTCCCGGCGTCGCGGTAGCGCCCTTCGGGCGCAGGATCAGGAGCACCTTGTCTATGTAGAAGGTCTGGCGAAAGCCGGCGTCGTTCTTGATGTAAACGCCGGTCACGTTGGCGTAGTTCGGGTCATAGGGGAGCTTGTCAAGCCAGACCACGATCTCTATCCACGTTTCGGGCGTAATCGAACGGTTGACGTCCAGGTAATACAGGCGCGTCTCTGAGAAGAAGGTGGAGGCGTCCTGAGAGACGGACTTGTCGTCCGGCGAGTAGTATTTCAGCGCGTTGCTGCCCACGATGGCGACAGCCAGATCGCGCGCTGTGATTGTGCCGGCCCCAGGATTCAGTTGGAAGGAGACGCCAAGCACCTGATCACGCGGGTAACTCTGGGCCGCGCCGGCGCTCAGGGTGATGAACAAGGAGCCGAAATCCTCGACCGGCGTGATGGAGATAGCAGTCGAACCCTCGAAGGCGTGGGTGGCGTCGGCCAGGTCAACTTTCACGCCGGCGCTGTGTTCGATGCTCCAGCCGGCGGCCAGTTTGTCCGCGTAGACGCTCTCTTCGGCGTAGCCGGCGGTCGAGCGAGTCGGCGCGCCGCCGGTGGCCGGCGGGCGGCGGGTGCGCGTGGGGCGGGGCGTGGCGGCTTCGGCGCGAAAGAGGGGCGCGATGGTGGGCGGCGTCGAGCCGGCGGAGGCGTCCTCTGGCGTCGGAGGGGCCGGCGGCGTCCCCATGCGGGCGAAGAAGGGCGCGATGGTGGGCGACTCGAATCCGGCCGCGCCGGCGTCTTGGGGCGCGGACCCGCAACCGGCCAGCACTACCAGGCTTACCAACAGCATGACGACCCAGTAGAAGCGCACCGTCAGCTCCCTGTTTCCAGTAGGATGTCTACTACGCGTTGGGCGTTGCGCCGCGCGTCGAAGCGCTGCTCGGCCCGCCGGCGCGCCGCCTGGCCCATGCGCCGGCGCAGGGCGACATTATCCAGCAGTGTGTGGAGCCGCTCGGTCAATGTCGCGACGTCGTCTGGCTCCATCAGATAGCCGGTCTCCCCTTCGACGACGACATCTACCAGCCCGCCGGAGCGCGAGACGATGGCCGGCAGGCCGCTGGCGCCGGCTTCGACGGCCACGATACCGAAGGCTTCGCCGCGTGTGGGCATGACGAAGAGATCGGCGCGCTGATAGAGCGCAATCAGCTCCGGCATGTTGGGTTGCATGTTGGGATAGATGTGTATGCCTTCTTCTTTTGCCAGCGGCGTGCGGGTGACCAGATGCAGTTGTGGCATGGCAGCATGGCTTTGGCCGGCAGCGGCAAGGCGGTCGCGCAGCGCGCGGAAGGCGTCCAATAAGGTATCGCCGCCTTTGCGCTGTAAATCGCCGCCGACGAAGAGGATGCGCATCTGTTCATCTGATCGGGGGGGGCCAGGCTGCCAGGTTTCCAGGTCTACGCCCGGCGGGATGACCTCCACGCGCGCCGGCGATACGCCGTAGTCGGCGATGAGCGAGTCGCGCGTCCAGGATGACCAGGCGATGACGCGGGCGGCCTGGCGCAGTGTGATCATGTTGGTCTGATGCTTGTACTGTTTGAGCGGGCCGGGGCGGTCGGCGACG
>CAIQJD010000596.1 GCA_903872005.1 uncultured bacterium
CCAAGAAAGACTAGAGCGGGAGGCATCCTGAGATGAGTAAGGTATTAGAGCAACTAGCGACTGCGGTCATCGAAGGCGACATTGATTCGACGCCCTCGTTGGTCAAACAAGCCATTGCCGCCGGCAGCCAGCCCGCGGAAGTGCTGAATAACGGTATGGTCGTTGGCATGAACGAAGTCGGCGCCCGCTTCAAGGCTGGCGACATGTACGTGCCCGAAGTCCTCATGTCGGCCGAAGCCATGCAAGCCGGCCTCGAAATCCTGCGCCCGCTCCTGGTCGCCTCTGGCGCCAAGATGCTCGGCACTGTCATCATGGCGACCGTCCAGGGCGACCTGCACGACATCGGCAAGAACCTCGTCGGCATGTTGTGCGAAGGCGCCGGCTTCACGGTGATTGACATGGGCTTCGACGTCTCGCCGGAGAAGATCGTCAACGCCGTCAAGCAGCACAAGCCGGATGTCATCGGCCTGTCGGCCCTGTTGACGACCACGATGCGCGCGATGGGCTACACCATCAAGGCCCTGGAAGAAGCCGGCCTGCGCGATACGGTCAAAGTCATGGTCGGCGGCGCGCCGCTCGACGCGGACTTCGCCAAGAAGATCACTGCCGACGGCTACGGTTCCAACGCGCCGGCCGGCGCCGATTTGGCGAAGCGACTGGTGGGCGCAGCCTAGACGTCTGCGCACGTTATCTCGTTAACCCCAATCGGGGCTACACGACAGAGGAGATTGCAAGCATGGAAGTGCGTAAGATAAATTACCAAGTGAACGCGACTCCCTTCTTCCAGGTCCTGAGCGAAGATGAGATCGAGGCGATCTACTTCTCCTCCCTGCGCGTCCTCGAAGAGACCGGCGTCCGCTGCTACAATCCCGAAGCGGTCGAAATGCTGGTCGCTAACGGCGCATTCGTGGAAGACAAGAACCTGGTGAAGGTGCCTTCGTGGATGGTCGAAGCCGCCCGCGCCACCACGCCCAAAAAGGTCACCATCGTCGGCACGCCCGACCGCAAAGGCAAGCGGCCGTATCGCATGGATCTGTTCAAGAACTCGGCCTACTTCGGCAATGGCTCCGACACGCCGTATACGATTGACCCGTATACCGGCCAGCGCCGGCGCGCCACCTACAAGGACGTCAAGAACCTCGCCACCATCACCGAAGCGATGCCCAACCTCGACTTCGTCATGTCCCTGGGCATCACCCAGGACACCGCCGTCGGCACCTATGACCGCTGGCAGTACCTGGCGATGCTGGAAGGCACCAACAAGCCGATCAACATCACCGCCGTAGACGAAGACGGCCTCAAGGATCAGCTCGAGATGGCCCAGATCCGCCTGGGCGGCAAGGCCGAATGGAAGAAGCACCCGGCTTTCTCCATCTACCTGGAGCCGGTCTCTCCCTTGAGCCACGACCCGCATGTCATTGGCAAGATGCTCTTCTGCTGCGACAATGACATCCCGTTCGTCTACACGCCGTGCCCCATGGCCGGCGGCACGGCCCCCTGCACCCTGGCCGGCCTCCTCGTCCAGGCCCTCACCGAGAGCCTCTTCGGCCTGGTCATCAGCCAGTTGCGCCGCAAGGGTTCGCAGATCATCATCGGCGGCCTCCTCTCCAACATGGACATGCAGACCACCATCATGGCCTACGGTTCGCCCGAAATGGCGCTCCTGAGCGCGGCCTACACCGACATGACCAAGTGGCTCTTCATCCCCATGTACAACACCGCCTGCTGCTCCGACTCCAAGATGTTCGATGAGCAGGCCGTCATGGAAGCCACCCTCAACACCATGATCGCCATTCTGTGCGGCGGCAACATGATCCATGACGTGGGTTACATCGAATCCGGCCTGACCAGCTCGCCGGACATGCTGGTCGCCTCGGATGAGATCATCTCCATGGCCAAGCGCTTCATGCAGGGCGTGCCGGTGACCAACGACACCGTGCCGCTGAACACCATTGACCAGGTCGGGCCGGGCGGCCACTACCTCGGC
>CAIQJD010000597.1 GCA_903872005.1 uncultured bacterium
CCGCCGAAGACCGATTGGCCGCCTACAAGCGCGGCGCAGAACCGCTCCCGCAGAAGAATGTGCTCTGGCCCCTCTATGGCGCCGGCTTCGCCAACCTGGGCCGAGAGGGCGGCGCCATCGAAACGCCGATGCCATCCTTCGGCCCGGACGAGCTGCTGGTGCGCCATGACGCTGTGGGCCTGTGCTTTTCGGACGTGAAGGTCATTCGCCAGGGGCCGGCGCATCCCCGCATCCACCTCGACATGCAGACCCAGCCGGTGGTGCTGGGGCATGAGGTCTCCCTCACTGTCGTGGGGGTGGGCGAGCATCTGGCCGACCGCTTCGCGGTGGGAGATCGCTTCATCGTGCAGGCCGACATTCATGTGCATGGCATCGGGCGCGCCTACGGCTATGACATTCAGGGCGGCCTCTCCCGCTACAGCGTCGCCGACCAACGCGTGCTGAACGGCGATGACGGCTGCTATTTGATCCCGATTCCGCCGGCCGTCGGGTATGCGGAGTCTGCGCTGGTGGAACCCTGGGCCTGCGTGGACGCCGCCTATCACATTCCGTATCGCTCGCAATGGAAGGACGATGGCGCGGTCTGGCTGGTGGGAGATGGCGCCGGCGCGCATCTGGGCCGGCTCGATGGCTGGCGGCCCCGCCGGCTGGCGCTGGATCTGCGTGATGCGTCCCTGGCGGCCGAAGCGCGGGCCTGGGGCGCGGCCGCCGGCGTCGAGGTCACGGCAGACAACGGGACCGACGAGTATGATGACATCGTCGTCTTGAGCGCCGACGCGGATCTGATCGAGCGGTCCCTGAGTCGCCTGAACAGCCAGGGGATGTTGGCGCTGGTCACCGATAAGAGAGTGGCGCGCGGCGTTCAGATAGATGTCGGCCGGCTGCACTATGACCGCATCACGGTGGTGGGCAGCGTCGGGCCGGCCATTGCCAGCGCCTATACGCCCATCCGCAACCATCTGTTGCCGGCCGGCGCCGTCTGGTTCCTGGGCGCGGCCGGCCCCATGGGCTACATGCACGTCCAACGCGCCCTGCAAATGCCGCAGAAGCCGCGTCGCATCGTGGCCACCAACCGGCGCTCCGAGCGCATTCTGGAAATCGAGCGCGCCTTCGGGGCGACCAGCCGTGAGCTGGGCATTGATCTGGTGTGCCTGTCCCATGAGGCGCTCGGCGAGGGACGCCTGGCGGAGCATCTGCGCGCCGCGACCGGCGGGGGGGGCTTCGACGATATTGTGGCCCTGGCTCCCAG
Source organism: uncultured bacterium (assembly GCA_903872005.1). Next base: position 1,250 of record CAIQJD010000597.1, read on the forward strand.
CGCGCCGGCCATCGAGCTGGCCGCCGAGCATCTGGCCGACGGCGGCGTGTTGAACATCTTCGCCGGCCTGCCGCGCGGCACATGGGCGACGCTCGACCTCAACGGCGTCGTGCGGCGCGGCCTGCGCTTCATCGGATCGAGCGCCTCGTCCATTGACGATATGCGCCGCATGCGCGATCTGATGATAGACGGCGTGCTGACGCCCAACCGGTCGGTGGCGGCCATCAGCGGCCTCGAAGGGGCCGCCGACGGCTTGCAGGCCGTGGCCGAGGGACGCTGCGCCGGCAAAATCGTCGTCTTCCCTCATGTCGGGGCGATGCCGCTGACGCCGCTCGCCGACCTTGCCGGGCGCTATCCTTCCGTAGCCGCCCGGTTGGAAGGGGGCGCCCACTGGACGGCCGAGGCGGAGGATGAATTCCTGCGCGTCGCGCTGTTGCGCCCAAGCTAACCGCCAAGGGGGCTGAAAAGATGCAAGAGAAACGCCTGCCCGGACTGCGTATCACATTGGCGACCCCGCGCGTCGTGACCGAAGGCGTCGGGTATTGCTGGTATCCTGACCTCTTGAAATTTTCCACCGGCGAGCTGATGATGAATTATCGGCTCACGCCGGATTCCAGCGAGAGCTTCGTCACCGGCGCCGGCGTGCTCCTCTCGCGCGATGGCGGCGCGACCTGGGTGGACGGGTACGACGTCAACGGCTTTCATGACGCGTGCGGCGAGGTCCGACTGAGCCTCCCCGATGGGAGCATCGTCGGGACCAGCGCGTATCCCACCCGCCCAGAGCCGGCCGGCCAGTGGCGGCGCTTCGCCTATCACTACTGGCGCTATGAGGACGGCGGTCGCCGCTATGCCGTGCAGCCGTGGGGCGGCAGCATCGAAGGGCTGCCGCGCGATGTGCAGCCGGCGTCGGCCTCGAATCGTTGGTACAGCGCCAACCTGAGCCTCTTCGGCTCTGTGGTGGAGACCGGCGCGGGACGCTGGGTCACCACCTGCTACGCGACCTTTCAGGGCGACAGGCTCTACACCCTCCTGGCCCTGGAATCTGACGATGAGGCGCGCACATGGCGCTATCTCTCGACCATCGCCGGCCCGGCGCAGTTCCCCGACGTGGCCGAAGGCCCCAACGAAGCGTCTCTGGTGAAGCTAGACAACGGCGACCTGATGTGCGTCTACCGTGTGAGCGGCGCGCAACCGCTGGGGCGGTCGTACAGCCAGGACGCCGGCCGCACCTGGTCTGCGCCCGACCGGCTGCCGGCGCGCAGCGTCGCGCCCACCGTCGTGCGGCTGGAGAATGGGGTGTTGGCCCTCTCCACCGGCCGGCCGGGCATCTCGCTCAGCTTCTCGACCGATCCGCGCGGGTCAGAGTGGACGTCCATGGATGTCGTCGCCTATCACAATGCGGTTCTCGATGCTCCGCACCACATTCGGCTCGGACGCGGCGTGCCGGAAACGGGTTCCCAGGAGCAGTATTTGGCCGCGCATTTCGATCTGGATGATCCCTTCCAGACAACGGCGTACACAGCGCTGCTGGAAGTGTCCCCCAACCGGCTCTTCTTGCTGTACGACCGCGTCCCCTACGGCTGGATGCCAGTGCCCACCGATGCGGAGATACGGAGCCGGATCCTGGCAAAGTACCCCAGCGTCGCGCTCCCGCAGGATATCATCATGCCGCGCGAGCGTGAGCGCATCTATCTGCTGGAAATCCAGGTGGAACGGGCATAGCAAGCAGAAGGCGACGCAAGCAGGAGAGGGGCATGGCGGGAAAGATATTGCAGGATAGGGTGGCGGTCGTCACCGGCGGCGCGCAGGGATTGGGCGAGGCTATCTGCCGGCGGCTGGCCGACGAGGGCGCTCATGTGGTGATTGCGGACATCCGGCTGGACGGCGCAGCGCGCGTGGCTGCTGAAATCGCCGGCCAGACGGATCGGCGCACGCTGGCGCTGGCAGTAGATGTGACGGACGAAGGGCAAGTCGAGGCGCTCATGACGCGCGCGGTGGAGACCTTCGGCCGGCTCGACATCCTGGTCGCCAATGCCGGCATCTTGATCGCCGAAGCGATTGACGAATTTCCCGCCGACCAATGGCGGCGGGTGATCGAGGTCAATCTCTTCGGCTACTTCTTGTGCGCCAAGCACGCCGCG
>CAIQJD010000598.1 GCA_903872005.1 uncultured bacterium
CATGATGACCGCGTCCAGCGCGTTGCGGCCATTCCACGGATCGGCCGCCGCGTGGGCCGTCTGCCCGTGAAACACAACATCGAAGGCCACGAAAGCCAGGCTGCTGTTGATCGGCGCAGAGAAAGGCCAGGGGTGAAACATCAGGCAGGCGTCCAATCCCTCAAAGGCGCCGGCTTCCAACAGCACGATCTTCCCCTGCGGATTGTTGGAATACTCTTCGGCCGGCGTCCCGAAGACCACGATCTTCCCGCCCAGATCAGGCAATACCTCCATCGCGCCGATCGCCGCGCCCAGCGCGCCGGCCGCGATCAGGTTGTGGCCGCAGCCATGCCCCACGCCGGGCAACGCGTCGTACTCGGCGATGAAACAGATGGTCGGGCCGGGCTTGCCGCTATCCAGCGTCGCCTTGAAGGCAGTCTCCAGGCCGCCGACGCCGACCTCTAGCGCGAAACCGCGCCCCGCCAGAAAAGCCGTCAGCCGGCGCGCCGATTCCACTTCCCGATAGCTCAGCTCCGGGTTCTGGTTCAGGCCGATGGCGACGCCGCGCAGGGCCTCTCCCTGCGCCTCAATCGCCGCGTCGGCGCGTGCCTTCAGCGCGTCCCGTCGCGTGCCGCTCATGATTGCGCCTTCCTCTCGGCCCACTCGCCGCGCGCCGCCGGCAGCAGCGCCGGGTCGCTCCACAGGTCTATCGCATCCATCGCCAGCACCTTCGCGCCGACCAGCATGGCCCGCAGCGCCGGCTCCGCGCCGGCCGCCTGCGCCACTTGCCGCGAATGCCAGGGCATCTCGCTGCCGGCGTCCAGCGTGATATAGAAGCTCTCGCTGGGCATGGCGTAGCTCACATTGCCGAAATCGGTCGAGCCGCTCGATTCGGCCGGCGGCAAGAGCGGCGCCCCCAGCGCGGCGAAATTCGCCGTCGTCAGCCCCTGGAGCGTCGGCAAGGCAACCACATCGGCCGCGCCGCCCAGGGTGACGAACTCCAGGCGCGTGCCGGTCGCCAGGGCCGCGCCTTCGGCCGCCGCGCGCACGCGCCGCACCAGGTCCTCCGCGCCGGCCTGCTTCCGGGCGCGCAACATGAAGCGCGCCGCGGCTCGCTCCGGGATGATGTTGGGCACAACGCCGCCGTCGGTGATGATGCCGTGCATCCGCACGTCCGGCGTCACATGCTGGCGCAGCGCGCTGATCGAATTGAACAGCATGATCACCGCATCCAGCGCGTTGCGGCCATTCCACGGGTCGGCCGCGGCGTGCGCCGTCTGCCCGTGATAGATGACATCAATAGCGATGAAGGCCAGGCTGCTATTGTAGCACGCCGAGCTGAGGTGCGGGTGCAACATCAGGGATGCGTCCAGCCCGGCGAACGCGCCGGCGTCCAGCAGCCGGATCTTCCCCTCCACCGCATTGCTGAACTCCTCGGATGGCGTGCCCAGGACGACCACCTTGCCGGCCAGTCGGCCCAGCGCGGCTCGCGCGCCCACGCCAGCCCCCAGCGCCGCCGCGGCGATCAGATTGTGGCCGCAGCCGTGTCCCACGTCGGGCAGCGCGTCATATTCGGCCAGAAAGGCGATGGCCGGCCCGGGCCGGCCGGAATCGTAGGTGGCGCGGAACGCCGTCGGGAAGCCGCCGACGCCGCGCTCGACCTCGAACCCCTGCCCTTCCAGATATTCGGTGAGCCGGGCGGCCGCCAGGTGTTCGGCCCAGCCCAACTCCGGGTGCGCCAGGAGATAGAGGGCAATATCGCGCAACGCGCCGGCCTGCCCATCAATGGCCGCGCCGGCCTGCGCCTTGATCGCCTGTACTTCTTTCGCGTCGAGAGATGTCATGCGCGCAATCACCTTTCAAGAGAGTGAGATGCCCCGGCCTCCGCAGTCCGAGAGACGGCCGAAGGCCGGGAGAAGGTCATGCCGGCCGCAACACGCCGGCCGGGAAGACGCCGGTATGCGCGCCGGCGCGGATCACCCAGCGCCCGTTGACCATCACGTGCGGGATGCCGGCGGGATACTGGTGCGGCTTCTCGAATGTCGCCCGGTCGGCGACATTCTGTAGATCAAACAGGGTGATATCGGCCATGTAGCCCGGCGCGATGCGCCCGCGTAGCGCCAGACGCAGCCGGCGCGCCGGCGCGCCGGTCATTTTGTGAACGGCCTGCTCCACTGTCAAGACCTTCAGCTCGCGCACGTAGCGCCCCAGGATACGCGGGAACGCGCCATAGTAGCGCGGGTGCAGGTTGCCGGCCGAGAAAGGCCCATCGGCCGCCACCGCGCTCCCGTCCGAGCCGATCAGCCCCAGCCGGTGGCGCAGAAAGTATTGCATGTCTTCTTCCGTGCGATTGAAACAGACGGCAAAGACGCCATCTTCGGAGAGGTCTAACAGGCGCAAGAAGGCTTCTTTCGGATGAACGCCCCACGCCTCGGCCAACTGCTGGACGTTCTTGCCCGTCCAGGCCAGATCGCCCTGGGAGCCGGGCGCGGCGACCATGATCGTCTCCCAGGCCCAGGGGATGCCGCGGAACCAGCCGCCGTCCAGCTCGCCCAGGATCTTCTGCCGCGTCTGCGGATCGCGCAGACGCGCCATCATGGCCGGCACGCCGCCCTCTTGCACCCAACCGGGCAAGAACTGACTGAGCATCGAGCCGGACGCCACGTAGGGATAGACGTCGTAGGTCACATCCACGCCATCGGTGTTGGCCCGCTCGATGATGCCGGCCAACTCGGCGGCTTTGCCCTGCTGGCGCGGGTCAATCAACGCGATGTGGGCGATTTCCACCGGCAGTCCAGCGCGCCGGCCGACTTCGATGGCCTCTTCGGCCGCCTTGAAATGCCAGCCGCTCCAGAAGCGGCCATGCGTGTCGTAGAAGCCGTCGTAGCGGGCGGCAACCTTGGCCAGCTCCACGACCTCATCAATCTCCGCGTAGGCGCTGGGCACCAGCGTCAGGCCCGTGGAGAAGCCGAAGGCCCCCTGCTCCATCCCCTGGGCCACCAGCCGGCGCATGGCTTCCAGCTCGGCCGGCGTCGGCGGCCGGTCGTCGTAGCCCATCACCGCCGCGCGCACCGACGCGTGCCCGATCAGCTCGCAGATGTTGATGGATGAGCCGCGCCGCGCGATGCGCGCCGCATAGCCGGCCAGGTCGGTCCAATCGAAGTCGTCAATGCGCGCGGTGAAAGCCGTATCCATTTCGGACGCCGGCGGGCGCGGGAAACGTTCCGTGAACGGGAAAGGCGTGAAACCGCACTGCCCCACCAACTCTGTCGTCACGCCCTGGCGAATCTTGCTGTGGCCGTGTGGGTCTTCCATCAGGGACAGATCCGAATGCGAATGCATGTCAATGAAGCCCGGGCTGACGTGCAGGCCGGCCGCATCGAGGATGTCGCCGGCTTCGGTCGACGTCAGATCGCCTATGACCTCGATCTGCCCGGCGCGGATGCCCACATCGGCTCGATACGCCGGCGCGCCCGTCCCATCCACGACTGTTCCGCCACGAATGATGATGTCGAGCATGTCGCCTCCTCTATTCATGTCGGAGCACGCCGGCCGGCAGCGCGCCGGTATGCTCCCCATCACGGATCACCCACTGGCCGTTGACCATCACGTGTGGGATGCCCAACGGGTACTGCTGCGGCTCTTCAAACGTGGCGCGGTCAGCCACGCGGCCGGCATCAAAGACGACCAGATCAGCCATGTAGCCGGCCGCCACGCGGCCACGCCGGCGCAAGCCCAGCCGCCACGCCGGTCGGCCGGTCATCTTGTGGACCGCCTCTTCCAACGAGAGGATGCCCAACTCGCGCACATAGCGCCCCAGGACGCGCGGGAAGGTCCCATAGTAGCGCGGATGAACCTTCACGGCGGACAGCCGGCCGTCGGCCGCCAGCGCGCTCCCATCCGAACCGAACATGCTCAGCCGGCTCCGCATGAAATACTGCTTGGTCTCTTCTTTCTGATCGAAAAGGACAGCGGAGATGCCATCTTCCGAAACGTCAATCAGGCGCAGGTACGCTTCTTTGGGCGCGACGCCCCAGGCGTCCGCCAGCTCCTGGACATGCCGGCCGGCCCACGCCGGCTCGCCCTTCTTCCCCGGCGCGGCGACGTACAGCTTGTCCCATTCCCAGGGCAGGCCGCCGAACCAGCCGGCGTCCAACGCCTCGCTCACCTGCCGGCGGGCCGCCGGGTCGCGCAGCCGGCCCAACAGCGCCGGCAGACCGCCATCCTGCGCCCAGCCGGGCAAGAGCTGGCTGAGCATCGTGAAGCTGGCCGTGTACGGATACAGATCGAACGTGACGTCCGTGCCGTCCGCGTTGGCGCGTTCCAGCAGAGCCATCTGCTGCTCCGGCAAGCCGG
>CAIQJD010000599.1 GCA_903872005.1 uncultured bacterium
CAGCAATGCGTCGAGAAATACATCAAAGCGCTTCTGATTCTCCACAATGTTGACTTCGCGCGTCCATCATATTAGCGCGCTCTTGGGCTTGCTGCCGCCCCCGATCAAACTTGATCTGACGCCTGAAGAACAAGTGCGGCTGACGGACTATGCTGTCACGACGCGTTACCCTGGCGATTACGATCCCATCACTTTAGAAGAGGCTCGCCGCGCCGTGCAAATCGCCCGGCGCGTGCGCGCACAGATTCGCCGGCATCTGCCCAGAATGACGTTGCCCAACAAACGCTAGAACACACCCCTTCTCTCAGGTCACACCATAGGGCTGCTGCAAAAAGGGCGAGTCCGTTATGTGGCCTCTCCAAGACCATCCCTATCTGAACAGCGCCTTCTTGGCCCACAGCGCCACATACACCAGCCCGATCAGCACCGGCACCTCGATCAGCGGCCCGATGACCGTCGCCAGCGCCTCCTGCGAGGCGATGCCGAACGTCCCCACCGCCACGGCAATCGCCAGCTCGAAGTTGTTGCTGGCCGCCGTGAAGGATTGTGTCGCTGCCAGCTCATAGGGGAACTTGCGCCACAGCGAGAGGGCGAACGATACGGCGAACATGATCAGGAAATAGACCAACAACGGGATCGCCACGCGCAGCACATCCAGCGGCCGCGCCAGAATCTTGTCGCCCTGCATGGAAAACATCACCACGATGGTGAAGAGCAGCCCGATGAGGGCCGTCGGCCCCAGACGCGGCATGAACTGCCCCTCGTACCAGGCTTTGCCTTTGCGCGCGACCAGGGAGAAGCGCGTGATGACGCCGGCCGCCAACGGTATCCCCAAGAAGATCAAGACGCTCTTGGCGATGTCCCACATCCCGATATTGACCACGGTGCCGGCCGCCCCAAACCACCCCGGCACGACCCGCAGAAAGATGTAGGCCAACGGGCTGTACATCACGATCTGAAAGACGCTATTGAGCGCCACCAGCACGGCGCAATACTCGCTATCGCCGCCGGCCAGCATATTCCAGATCAGCACCATGGCGATGCAGCGCGCCAGCCCGACGATGATCAGGCCGGTGCGGAGAGCCGGCAGATCCGGCAAGAAGAGCCACGCCAACACGAACATGATGATCGGGCCGATGATCCAGTTCAAAACCAGCGAGACGCCGAATTGCTCCCAGGCTTTGCCCACCTTGCCCAGCTCTTCGTATTTGACCTTCGCCAGCACCGGATACATCATCCAGAGCAGGCCGATGGCGATGGGCAGCGACACCGTCCCGATGCTCAGGGCATTGAAGAGGTCTTTGATGGCCGGCAGGAGCGCGCCCAGCCCCAGCCCGATCCCCATGGCCAGCAGGATCCACAGCGGCAGGAAGCGATCCAGCAGCGACAGCCGGCCCATCACGCCGGTCGCCATCGTTGTCTCACAACTTTCGCCTTGCGTCAGCCCCGTCTTGGTCATCTTTGCCCTCCCCACGCGAGTGATCTGCTATCAGCTTTCAGCAATCAGCGGTCAGCGGTCAGCGGCGCGTTCGGCATTGGCTGAGGCTGACTGCTGAACGCTGACTGCTGATCGCTTTGCTCACGCGCAGCGCACGATACCACGCGCCCACAGACAATCGCCACAGACCGGGAAAGGATTGCCGAAGCAATCCTCTTCGTTGCGCTCCGCCATATCACAGCCACAATCGGTGCAGGGCGGAAAATCGAAGGCGCGCACCCGCTGCCGAAAGGCCGCGTACTCCGGCGCTTCCCAGATGGCGCGCAGCGCTTGCGCCGGCAGCCGGCCCACCTCGTAGCGCCGCATCTGCTTCTTGCGATTCATAATGTAGCAGGTATACGAATGCATCAACGGCGGGCACGGGCTGACCGCGCCATTCCAGGAAACCGCCAGACCGTTCGCCTGAATGAAGGGGCAATGGCTGTTGCGCGCGGCCAGGCTCATATCCAGAAAGCTGACATTGGCCTGCGAGCGCAGCACCGTAGCCAACGGCCCCTGCGTCTTGGCCGACCAGTCCATGCGCGGCAGATACCACATCGGGGTCATCGGCGCGCCATTGCCGGCATACGCCGTCGCCTTCAGGCTGTAGAGCACTTCCTCGCGCAGCTCCGGCGTGTACGGCAACACATTGGTGACGATGATGAACGATGCGCCAATCTGCATCGCCACGTTGTTGAGCGCCGGCAGCTCGTGGATATTGCGCTTCATGGCGACGAACTCAATGCCGATACGCACCGGCGGCTGCACGCCCGGCTCGTACAGATCCCAGAAGAGCCGCACGTTCTTGAGCACCTGGCGCAGCGTCGCCCCCGGCCGCACATCGTCGAAGGCTTCGGCCGTCGCCCCATCAATGGAAACGACCAGTTGATCCAGGCCGGCGTCTATCAGCCCTTGCGCCAATGCCGGGGTTAACAACAGGGCATTGGTGGTCATCTCCGTGGTCAGGCCGCGCGCGTGGGCCAGGCGCACCATGTCCACGAAACGGGGGTGTAACAGCGGCTCGCCCAGGCCGGCGAAGGCGATAGTCTTGGCCTGGGGGAATTCCACCAGATCGTCAATCAGGCGTTGATAGACGTCCCAATCCATCATGCCGAGGGTTTCATCCCAGACATTGCGGATGCAGGTGCGACAACGCAGATTACAGCAATTGGTCGGTTCGACGTAGACTTTGCTCAGTTCATCCATGTATTCTTAGACGGAACCGCCCGTAGTCCTGGATGTAAAACAGCATCTCGCCGGCCGCGAGATCGCGCGCCTCCCACACCTCATGCGAGATATACAATGTGCCATAGGCGTGGCCTTCCGGTTCTTCCAGGGGGAAGGCCACGCATTCTTCGAGGTTGTCCGGTGAAGCCATCAGACCTGATGGCGCCTTGAAGGCCATTCATCAGCCGGCGATGACGACGCGCCGCGTCAGATAGAGCTGGCCGCCGTTGCGCCGGATATGATCTCGCAGCCACGCCGAAGTGATGGTAACTCGCATCATGCGCCTCGCAACAGGGCGCCGGCAGGTTGACCCAGCGCCAGCTTATAGCGTCGGGTGACATCCATCACGAAAAAAAGCTCCTCGGCTTCGGCCGGCAATTGTTCCAGGATGCTCCGCTCCACGTAAACCAACGCATCGCCGGCGCGCAGGCAGACGAACCCCTCCGCGTCAGTGGGCTTTGCCAGCCGACCGGCCGGCGCTTTGAAAGCGATTCATCAGCCGCGCGCGATCAGCCGGCGCTCCAGCGTGAGGCGCCCGCCGGCCGCCCGCACCCGTTCCGCCAACACTGCTGAGATCAAACGCGCCTCTGCCATAGCCCCCCTACTGTGGCTGCGTCGCCACCCAATCCGCCACGGCTTGCTGATCCGGCACTTCCGGCCCCAGCGACAGGGCGTCGAAAGCGTACTGGCTGCGCTTGTTGGCGCTGTCAAAGGCCAGGCGCAAGATGCCCAGCCGCAGGCCGGCATGGCCGGCCGTGGACTGGTGCGCCTGCACGATCACGCCGCCGGCCGCGCCCACTTCCGCCGGGCTGATCATCTCTTCGCCGGCGCTGACGATCACGTCCACATCCGGCAGACTCTTGGCGATCTCGCGGCGGATGGCCGCCGTGGCGCTGGTCAGGACGATCACAATGTCGCTCTTGCCGGCCACTTCGGGCAAGACGCCGCGCAAGGCTTGCAGCGGGTCCGTCACGGTATACGGGCTGGTCGCGTTAGCGACCGGCTGGCCGGTCACGCCGATGATACCCACCTTGCGCCCCTGCACGTCCAACACCGTGTAGGCATCGCAGACGCGCTGACCGCTATCCTTAGCCAGGACATTGGCGGACAGGATCGGGAACTTCGCCTCGCCCACGCGCTGGCGCAGGGCGCTCACGGCCAGCGTGAGATCTCTCTCGCCCAGGGACATGGCCTGATAACCCAGGCGATTCATGGCTTCGATGCTGCTGGCGCCCCTGGAAGAAACGGCCGGCTCCATGTCGTTCAACAGAGCGTTGCCGGCGTCCAACACCAGGACCGACGACTGGCGCTGACGCGCGGCTTCAATTGCGGCAGCCCGACGGGCTACCCCCCCCACCTGGGGGCGTCAGCCACAGGGGCGCAGGTAGCCCCAGGTATCTCCGGTCTCCAGGATGAGCAGCTCCCAGCCGCCGGCCAGCGCGGCCACCGACGCGTACAGCTTGTCCCAATCAGGAGGCGGCGTTGGCACATCGCCGGCCGGGTTCACCGTCGCCAGCGCCGTCGTGGGAATGCTCGATGTGGCGCGCTGCACGACCGCCGTAGCGGCCGGCCGCGTCGGAACCGGCTCCAGGGCGGCGCTGTCCCCTGACGACGCTGGCGCGCCCTGCCCGAAGAGGAGCGGCAGGCCGACGCCGGCGGCGACCACCAGGACGAAGACGCCGGCGATAATCAATGCCCACATGCCCGAAGACATCTCCGTCTTTGGCGCGGCGCCGGCCTGTGGGCCTTTCGATGGCGGTAACTTTTGAGGCACTTCCATTCACCTCATCTCGCGAGAATTGGAAGGCAGTATAACACAGCCGGCCGGCGCGTCAAGCGTCGCAACACCGGCCGCATCGTCGGTCGCGCTGCTCCCTGCTACTCCCTTACTTCTGCGCTTCTTGGAGCCAGGCGGCGATCTCTGCTTTCTGGGGCAGCCGGCCGGAAGACTTCACTTCCTCATTCACCACCAACCCCGGCGTGCTGACGATGGGATAGGCCATGATCGCGTCCATATCGGTCACATGCGTCACCGTCGCGGCGATGCCCAGCTCCGCCAACGCTTCGTGGGTCAATTCTTCCAGACGCTTGCACTTGGCGCAGCCCTTACCCAGAACCTTGATCTCCATGCGTACCCTCCTCCTGATATGCGTCACACGATGCGCGCCGGCGCGCCGGCGCGGCGATTGCGCCCGCTGATCCAGACCAGGCCCCCGACGAGGACAGCCATGCCGCCGGCCAGATACAGCCCGATGAGCCACAGGCTCACCCCATCTACCCAGGCGCCAAAGAGCAGGCCGGCCAGCATGCTGAACAGCGCCACCCAGCCCACGTACACCCACGCCTTGAGCTTGCCGATAATGCTGGCGGTGATCAGGATGCTCTGCAGGCTCAATTCCGGGTCAGCCATGAGGTAGGCCAACAAGGGGCCGCGGTGCATCCCCAGGCTCAAGAACAGCTTGGCGATGGGGACTTCCACCAGCGTGGGGAAGTACATGAAGACGCCAAAGATCACGGCGACCGCGTTCGCTAACGGCGTGTTGCGGCCGGCCAGCGACTCAATCCATTCGGGGCGAATCAGCGGGCGCAAGACGCCGACCGCGAAGACCCCGACGATCAGCAATGGGAAGATCTGCTTGACGAAGCGCCACGTCTCCCAGAGCCATTCCTGAATCTCAAACGCCTCGAAGCTGCGCCACGCGACGACACCGATGGCCGCCAGGGTCAGGATGACCCCGAACAGCTTGCCGGTGAGCAAGATGTCCAGACCGCCGGCGTGCGGGACGATCTTCGCGGCCGCCGCCATCAACGTCAGCGCGATCAGGCCCAGCGTCGCCCACGTCCAGCCGTTGAACCCTTCATCCACTTTGTTCAAGCCGCGCCAGGCAGCCAGCGCAATCAGGGCCAGCAACGCGATCAGCGCGACGCCTTGCACGCTGACACCCTCTTCGCCGCGACTGGCGTCGAAGGGGGCGAGCTGATAGAGCCGCGCTTGAAGCTGACCGGCGCCGGCCAACGGCAGCCGGATGGTCGCGTAGCTATTCGTGAGCAACCCCACTTGCAGCGTCCCGACGATGAGCAGGGCGATCAGCAGGGCCAGCAGGAGCCAACTGCGAGTCGGCACGGTGGCCCGCGAGGCAAAGCTATCCGCGCCGGCCGCGTCGCGCGCCGCATCCTCTTTGCGGAAGAGGAGCGCCATGATGAGACCGATGCCGATGCCGAAGAGCATGGAGAGCGCCAGGCGCGCCGCCGCAATGTCCAGGCCGAGAGCCACGCCGCTGTAGGTCACCGCCAGGATGTTGATGGCCGGCCCGACGAACAGGAAGGTGATCGCCGGCCCCAGGCCGGCCCCCTTCTTGTAGATGCCGGCGAAAAGCGGAAGAATCGTGCAGGAGCAGACCGCCAGCGCGAAGCCGCCCACGGCCGCCGCCGGATACGAGATGGTCTTGGGCGAGCGCCGGCCGAGGTAACGCGTCACCGCTTCTTTGGGAATCAAGGCCGAAAGCGCGCCGGCGATGAAGAAGGCCGGCAACAGGCAGAGCAAGACGTGCGCCGCCAGGTAGGCAGCCAGGTTGCCCAGGCCGCTCTGCGCCAGCGATAGGATGAATGGGAAGATGCTCATGGACGCTCTCCGCGAGAACAGCATGAAGCGGCCGGCGCAGGGGCCGACGCGACGCCCTGGCAGCGCGGACATGGACAGGCGGCCAACCATGCCGGCCACGTCGGCGCCGGCTCCCCGGTTGCGGCCCGCGCCGCGTCCAGAATGGCAAAGATTTCCGGCCGCGTGATGCGATAGTAGATGCGCCAGCCCTCGCGGCGGTCTTCGACCAGGCCGGCCTCGCGCAGCGCAATCAGTTGCTGGGAGACGTTGGCCTGGCGCAGCCCCAAGACGGCCGTCATGTGACAGACGCACTCTTCCCGCTCCCGCAAGATCTCCAGGAGCGCCAGCCGGGTCGGATGGGTCAGGACTTTCAACAAATCTACCGAGTTCCGATATGCTTCCATACGCAAGTCGCCAGTTAATATTCAGAAGATTGAATATGATTATAGCACAGGCCGGCGTCTTGTCAAGCGCGCTTCATACCGTTTGCCCAGGCAGCGCCGTTGAGGCCCTGCGCTTTCTGAGGGAGGTGGTCTGGCAACAAGTGCAGGCTGCGGGCACATTGGGCCTACGCAGTCACCTGGAGCGCGGCCAGCCCGATCTGACTTGCAGCGCCATCTATCGCACAACAAGAGGCGCGGCGTTCATCCACGCTCATCCTCCTTCCCCAGAAACGGTCAAGCATCTGCTCCGCCGGCCGGTTGCCCCGGGAGAATTTGCCTTTTCTCGTGCTGTTGGTTATACTTGCAGTTGCAAGGAGTTGCAACTGCCATGACCTGCCATAAGCCAATGCTTGAGACGTTGCAGCAACAGGGCGTGCGCCTCACCGCGCAGCGCGCCATCATCCTGGAAGACCTGTATCACCATCGCGGCCACCGCACCGCCGATGATATCTACCGCGATGTCGCCGGCCGGCTGCCGGGACTCAATCGCACCACCGTCTACCGCACCCTGGAGATGCTCTCCGAAGCCCACGTCGTCTCGGCCTTTCACAATCCCGACGGCGTCATCGGCTACGAGCTGGCGCAAGGCCCCGGCGAGCCGCATCACCACCTGCACTGCCGCCAGTGCGGGGCCGAAGTGGCGCTGGCCCTTGAGCCGGTCGAGCGCCTGCGCCAGGAGATTCTGGCGCGCGCCGGCTTTCACGCCGATCTGGAACACCTGGTCATCACCGGGCTTTGCGCCGCCTGCGCGACGCGGGCTGCCGAAGAATAGCGCAACTGTCCATTAGAGGAGGATCCATCCATGCCCTTGCTCATCGCGTCCGGTCCACTTCCAGCGTTGGGCCAACCCCCGGCCCCCATGCACATCCCCGATGGCTTCTTGAGCACGGCCGTCGCCGTGATCCTTTGGGTACTGGCCGCCGGCTTCATCGCCTACGCGCTCTATCAGACGCGCCGGCAGCTCGGCGAGCGCGCCATCCCGTTGATGGGCGTCCTGGCCGCCTTCATCTTCGCCGCCCAGGCCATCAATTTCCCGGTCATCGGCGGCACCAGCGGCCATCTCATCGGCGCGGCTCTGGCGGCGATCTTGCTCGGCCCCTGGCCGGCCGTCCTGGTCATGACCTGCGTCCTCGGCGTCCAGGGCTTACTCTTCCAGGATGGCGGCCTGCTGGCCATGGGCGGCAATATCCTGAACATGGCCGCGCTGGCCCCCCTGGTCGGCGCGACCGTCTACCGCGGCCTCCGCACGCTGTTGCCCCCCACCCGGCCGGCGCGTCTGGCCGGCGCGTTCGTCGGCGCGTGGCTCACCGTCGTCGTAGCGGCCATGGCCTGCGCCCTGGAGCTGGCCGCATCCGGCGCGTCCCCCTTGGGCCTCGTCCTGCCGAGCATGACTTTCATTCACATGCTCATCGGCATCGGCGAGGGTCTGATCACGGTGGCGGCGCTGGTTTTCATTGAGGTAGTGCGGCCCGATATGGCGCAAGCGCAGGCGCGGCCGGCCGGCATGCGCTCGGCGACGCTGCTGGGCGGCGGGTTGTTGATCGCCGTCATCGTGGCGCTCTTCTCGCCCCTGGCCTCGCCCCTGCCCGATGGCCTCGACCATACGGCCGAGCAGCTCCTGTTCGCCGAACGGGCGCGCGCGCCGCTCTTCAGCATCTTGCCGGACTACAGCGTCTCTTTCTTGAGCAATCCGGCGCTTGCCACCATGGCCGCGGTCGCCCTGGGCACGGTCGTCGTCTTCGTCATCGCGCTCATCCTGGGCCGCGCCGTCGGCCGCAAACATGACGCGCTGGCCTCATAGCAACCCCTGGGCAAGCGCCGGCGTCGGCCGGCGCTCGCCCCGATTCGCAGCGGAGCGCTCGCCTTGCCCATCCATCTCGCGGAACCCTACCTCGCCGGCGATAGCCTCTGGCGGCGCGCCAATCCCAAAGCCAAGCTCCTGATCGTCGTCGCCTTCATCCTGGCGTTGAGCCTGTCGCCGGCCGGCGCCTGGCTCAGCCTGGGCCTGGCCGCCATGCTCCTCTGGGCAGCGGCCCTCAGCGCCGGCGTCCGCGCCGGCTGGCTGCTGAAGCGCTCCCTGTTGGCCCTGCCCTTCTTGCTGGCGGCGCTGCCGTTGCCCTTCACCACGCCGGGGCGCCCTCTCTGCGCCGGCTGGCCGATCTCCTATGAAGGCACGCTGCGCCTGCTGACCATCCTGATCCGCTCCTGGCTCTCCGTGCAGGCCGCGCTCTTGCTGATCGCCACGACGCCCTTCTATGAAATCCTCTGGGGCCTGCGCGGCCTGCGCGTGCCGCGCCTGCTGGTTTCGGTCGTCGCGCTGATGTACCGCTATCTCTTCGTGCTGGGCGACGAGGCCGGCCGGCTCCTGCGCGCCCGCGCCGCCCGCGCCGCCTCTCTACCCGGCCGGCGGCCGCCGGGCCTCCTGTGGCAGGCCCGCGTCGCCGGCAACATGGTCGGCGTCCTCTTCGTGCGCGCCATTGAGCGCAGCGAGCGGGTCTATGCGGCCATGCTGGCGCGCGGCTATCAGGGCGAGCTGCGCGTCGCCGAGCCGCCGGCATGGACGCCGGCCGATACGCGCTTGCTGCTGGTAACGGCTTCGGCGGTGACGCTCATCATCCTGTTGGGAAAGGCTGTATAGCCCATGCATCACACCATCGAAGTCAGCCATCTCTCCTTTGCCTACCCCGGCGGGCCGCCGGTCTTACAGGATGTCAGCTTCATCATAGCCCCCGGCGAAAAGGTGGCGCTCATCGGCCCCAACGGCGCCGGCAAATCCACGCTCATCCTGCGCCTCAACGGCATCTTGCGCGGCGCGGGGAGCGTGTGCGTGGCCGGCGTCGAGATCAGCGACCAGAACATGCCGCAGGCGCGCGCCGCCGTCGGGCTGGTCTTCCAGGACCCCGACGATCAGCTCTTTTCGCCCACTGTCGGCGAAGACGTCGCCTTTGGGCCGCTGCACATGGGCCACACGCCGGCCGAGACCCGCGCGCGCGTCGCCCGCGCCCTGGCAGACGTGGGGTTGAGCGGCTTCGAGCGCCGCCTGTCGCACCATTTGAGCGGCGGCGAGAAGAAGCGCGCCGCCATCGCCACGGTCTTGAGCATGGATCCCGAAATCCTCGTGTTGGACGAACCGACCGCCGGCCTCGATCCCCGCTCACGCCGCAATTTGATCCGCCTGCTGCGCGAGCTGCCGCAGACGATGCTGGTCTCCACCCACGATCTGGCCTTCGTCGCCGAAGCCTTCCCGCGCACGCTGGTCATGGACGCCGGCCGGCTGCTGGCCGATGGCCCCACTGCCGGCATCCTCGGCGACCACGATTTCCTGCTGGCCCACGGCCTGGCCTGAGACGCGCAAGAGCCGCGCCGGCGATGGCCGGCGCGGCTCCTGGATATTGCCGGGATGGCGTCTACGGGATGGCGTGAACGAGGGTATCCAGCTCGGCGTAGCGCACGCCGGCGCTGCCTCGCAAACGCGCCAGGGCAGCGCGCTCCTGGCCGGCCGGCACGCGCAGCAGATACCAGCCGATCCTGGGAATCTCGCCCTCAATCTCCGCCCCCAGCGCGCCCAGTAGAGCGGCTCGACTCGCCGACGCGAGGTCATCCTGGAAGCGCGCCAGCACGCGGCCGGCGACGAATTCTGTCGCCGGCGCGCTCTCCGGCGCGACATCCGCCGCTGGCTCGGCCGGGCCGGCCGGCGGCCGCGCGCTGCTGACCGCCGTCTGCAGCGCCGGCAGCGCATCTATGCGCCCATACCCGAAGACGTCGTCGCGGCCGGCGCCGCCCAGGTCTACCGCCGTACTCCGCATGATCGTCTCCACTTGCGTCGCCGTCAGGCCGGGCTGCACCGATAGGATCAGCGCCGCCAGGCCGGCCACGTGGGGCGCGGCCTGCGACGTGCCGGCCAGGGCCATATAGCCGGTCGTCGGGGCGCCGCCGCCGGGCGCGCTGCGCCAATAGGTGCTGTAAATCCAGTGCAGCCGGTTCGTATCGGCATTGTTGACGGGGTTGCCGCCCGGCGCGACCAGGTCGAGGTAACTGCCGGTCTCGGAATAGCCGGCGTGCTCGTCCGTATCGCCCGTCGCGCCCACGGCGATCACGTTGGCATACGCCGCCGGATAGATCACCGGGTTGCCATCCGCGTATTGATTGCCGGCCGAAGCCACCAGCACCGCGTCGGCGCTGGCCGCGTGGGTGATGGCAGCCTGCAAAGCCATGTTGCTCGTGGTCGTCCCCAGGCTCATATTGATGATCCTGGCGTCATGGTCGGCGGCCCAGATGATGCCGTTGGCGATGGTCGAGACCGGGCCAACGCCGGTGTTATCCAGCACCTTGATCGCCAGGAGCTGCGCGTTCCAGGCGACGCCGGCCACGCCCAACCCATTGTTCGTCGCCGCGGCGATCAGGCCGGCCACGTGCGTGCCATGCCCGTTGTCGTCCATGATCGTGGCGTTGCCGTGAATGAAGTCGTAGCCGCCCACCACTTTGCCGGCCAGATCGGGATGCCCGTTATCTATGCCGGTATCCACCACCGCCACCAATGGATCAGAGCTACCGACGCTGATGCCCCAGGCTTGCGGCAAGCGCACTTTGCGTAGATTCCATTGGTAGTCCGCATAGTACGGGTCATTGGGCACGCGCGACGACGCGGACGTGGGCGTACGCGTGGCCGTCGGCGCGCCGGTCGGCGTGCGCGTGCGGGTCGTGGACGGCTGCGGCGCGTTCCAATTCTTGATCACCAGGGGCAAGGCGATCTGGTACGTCTTGGGGCTGTAGTGGATCACCACCTTGCTCACCCAGACCTGCGGCGTCCGCTGCGAGAGGTAGGGGGGCTTCCAGGTCGGCGCGTCGCAACAATCATACGCCTTGATCCAGACGCGATATTGCAGATAGCGCGCCCGCGGGTAGCGTTGATGAGCGGTATCCACGATTTCGGCCGGCGCCGGGTAGATCCACAGCCCTTCGCCGGCGTCCCAGACCGGGCCGGTCCAGTCGCTCCATGTGCCATCCGGCCAGGGCGTATTGCCCACGCGGGTCTGGAAGAAGATGCGCGTCCCCACCGGCGTCACGCCCCACCACTCCAGCAGGTTCCAATACGTCTCGTCGTTGGCTTCGAAGATGCGCGACATGAAGATGCCCGGGCTGGGCGGCGCGCCCGGCCGCGCGAAGAAGATGTTGCGCTCCAGGGCATAGCCGGCCAGCGGGTCCGAGCGCCGGTCATCGTCCCAGACCACGTAGGGCGCCGCTGTGTCGTTGCTGTAGATGCCGGCCGGCCGGTACTGGCGCACGGCGGCCGGCGCGTTACGCAGGTAGCGATCCGTTTGCAGATAGCGCAACAACTTCGGGTTGTTATTGACGATGACGTTGTCCAGGACTTCATAGTCGGGGCTATCCATCGCCCGCTCCGGCAGCCCCATGTAGACGCGCGAACTCCAATCGTCGAAGTTGCGGCGATCCGACCATAAGATGTAGACGATGTCCGTGTCCGGCGGGCCGGCCGCGAAGGCCGGGAACTCCTGCACGCTGCGGGCGGTGGGCCAGAGGCGCTTCGGCTGATCGCCGGGGATATTCTCCGGGTCCAGCGGCGGGTCGCACGGCTGGCTGTTCCCCTGCCCGTAGGGCGGCTGCCCGCAACTCGCCGGCGTCAGCGGATCCAGCCGGCTCACCGGCACATTGCCCAGAATTTCGCCTTCGCCGGCAAAGGGGTTGAGGATCACCGGATCAAACGGCTCCAGGGGATTGCACTGATAGTTCGGCGTCTGATCCACCCGCTTGAGCCAGAAGTACGGCTCGAACTTCCAGGCATGGTAGATGTCGGGATCATCAGCGCCATTGCGGAAATCCTGCCAGGCGAAATGGATCGCCGTGCCCTGGTAGATGGCGCGGAACAGCACCTCCGTCGTGATCGGCGGCGGCGAGGCGCACAGGCTGGTCCCGGGCGTGAAGACTTCGGTGCGCGAAATCTCGAAGCGCGGGGAAGAGCGGGCAATGGCCGGATCGCGCTGGGCGAAGAAGGTCGAATCGTTGTTCAGGCGCAGATCCACGTCGAAGCTGGTCGGACAGCAGATGGGCGCCCAGCTATAGTAGACGTCGGCCGGGTCGCCGGCGGCCACGTTGCGCGCGTCCTCCCAGATGACATAGATGAACTCGTCGCTCACCACCACCGAAGGCGAGCGCTGCGACTGCGCTGTCGAAGAGGGCTGATCAGTCACCAGCACGTTGGTCGCCCAACTGTTGCCGCCGTTGATGGACTTAGAGAAGTAAATGTCGTCGTTGCCATGCCGGCGGTCTTGCCAGGCGACATAGATGTTGCCGGCGGCGTCCGCGGCCAGGGCCGGGTTCATGTGCGCAGCCGAGCCGGCGTCGTCGTTGATCGGGTTGCCGGCCGGCTCCACCCACGTCAGACCGCCATCCGTCGAGCGCGCCATCCAGATATCCGAATGGCCGCGCCGATCATCTTGCCAGGCGATGTAGATCGTGTGGGTGGCGCTGACGTAGACCATCGTCGGGGAGCGCTGGTTGACTTCGCCGGCGTCGCGGTTGACGCGCGCCTCGGAGACCCAGGTGGAGCCGCCATCCGTCGAGCGGGCGAAGTAGATATCGCGGTCGCGCGTTTCGCCGTTGCGGCCATCTTCCCAGGCCACGTAGAGCTGGCCGGCCGGGTTGCGCGCCATCACCGGCGACACCTGGTTCACGCTCTCCGGGTAGCTGCTGACGCCGTAGTCCGGGTTGTAGAGCGTCGGCCCCAGGAGCGGCGTGCTGTACGGGTTGCCGATCGGCGCGAGGAGCGGCTCCTGATAGATGCCGCTGAGCGCCAGGAGGCCCAACGGATGGGACGTATCCATGTTGGAGAAGCCGGCCTGGAAATCCTCATGGTTCACATCGGCCACCCACGTGCCGGTGCGCGCATTGGCGATGATCGGCCCCAGGACGTTGTTGTCCTCGTTGCTCTCCACCACATCGCCGTCCGTGTCCGCGCGCGCGTACAGATCATACGAGCGGGTGCGCGTGAATGCATAGTGGAACAGGAGCGGCACCGGCTGTCCAACGCGGAAGAGGTAGCCCTGCACGCCCATGGTGAGCGTGCCCGGCTCGCCAGGGCGGCCCGGCTCCGGCGGAGCGGCCGGGTCCACATACAAATCTACAAAGAAGTTATTGCTCGACGCGACGTCGGCCGTGCCGATGTTTTTGACCACCACGCGGATGGTGGACGTAATGCCGAGGCGCGCCGGCTCGTCCAGCGAGATGCTCTGCACGACCAGATCCGGCAACTGGCGCAACCCCTGGACGGGCGGCTCCGTCGCGGACAGATCCTGGGGGCTGGGGATGCCGGGGGTTGGGGTTGGGCGCAGGGGCGACGCGGCGCGGATCGAAAGAGTCAGGCCGGCCATCAGCGCCAGACCACACACCAATGCGCCAACGAGGAGAGCCACGGTTCGCTTCATGGGAACACCTCTCCGTCAGGATTCAGCGAGAAAAATGACTCCCGCAGGTTCGTGGGCCTGCGGGAGCGCGTCGGTCAAAGGGCGGCGCGTTTCCGCAGCCGGCGGACGCCGAAGATGATGAGGGCCAGGAATACGCCGCCGGCCAGAGCCAGCAGGTATGCGCCGGCGCCGGTGGGCGCCAATGTCGCCGGCAGCGCCGGGGCCGCCGTCGCGGTGGGGGTTGCCGGCGCGCCGGTCCGGGTGGCCGCCGGCGTCCCGGGACTGACGGTCGTGGTCACGGGGAGGGTCGTCGCCCCGGCCAGAGCCGCCGTCGGGCTGGCCGCGCTGCCCCCGGCCGGCGTGATCGCCGGCAGAATCAAGAGCGTCGGGGTTGCCGTCGGCGGCGCCGGCGTGATCGTGGGAGCCATCACGACCGACGTGGCCGGCGGATAATAGACGGCGGTCGGGACGGCCGTTGGCGCGGCTGGCGGGCGGATGGGCGTCGCCGGCCGTAGCGTCGGGTGCGGCGTCGGCGAAAGGGTGGGCAACGGCGTGGCCGTCGGCCAGGGCGTCCAGGTCGGCGCGGGCGTGTCTGTCGGGCGCGGCGTGCTGGTCTGGGTCGGCGTGAAGGTGCGCGAGGGCGTCGGCGTCACCGTCGGCAGGTAGACGCGAAACGCAATCTCGGCCACGAGGGTCCCGTTCGCCAATGTGGCGCGCACGGCGTGATCGCCGGCGGTCGCGGCGGCCGGCGTCTGGAACGTGGTATCGAAGGTGCCATCCGCGCGCACGCCAATCTGGCGCAGCAAGGACTGGGCGTCCCAGGTCACGTTGATGGCCGCGCCGCCCGGAAAGCCGACCCCGTGCAGGGTAATGGTCATGCCGGGCATGCCGGTCGCCGGCGTCGTGCTCAGCAAGGCGCGCGGCGTCGGCGTCGGGCGCGGCGTCGGTTCGTCGGCCCAGGCCGGCAGCGGCGCCAATGCCGCCGCCAGGACGAGCACGACCAGGAGCGCGCCCAAGAAGCGCATGCGCCGGCCGATGCTCCGCAAGTCGCCAGGTTCCGTCTTGTTCATCATAGGTTCACCTGCCTCTGCCGTTGGCGCGTCAACGGCCACGCCAATCCATCTTCACTTCCTGAATACCCATTTGACAACCACCGCCCATATCCACGCCCAACCGCTCCGATACCGGGCCGTTCACCCAGACTTGCAGCCACCAGCGCCCATAGGCTTGATCGCCGCTAATGGGAATCTGGTAGATGCCATTCGCATCCGAGCCGGCCGAAATGGTGGACCAGCCGGTATTTTCGTGCGTGACCTGCACCTGCACGCCGCTCAGCGGCAAATCGTTGGCGGCAAAGATGATGCCGTGGAACCCGAACCACGCGCAATTGGGGCCGACCAGCAGACGCACGAACTCATAGGGCGGCAGGGGCGTCGCCGTGGGCGGCGGAGGCGGCGGCCGGCGCGTCGGCGTGAAGGTAGCCGTCGGGGCCACCGTCGGGGTCAGCGTCGGCGGCACGGGGGTCTCGGTGGGCGTCTCTGTCGGCGTCTCGGTGGGAGTCTCCGTCGGCGTGCGGGTGCTTGTCGGCGTGCGCGTATTGGTCGGCGTGCGCGTCGGCGTCAAGGTCCAGGTCGCCGGCGCGGCCGGTGTAGTCGTCCCCGCGGCGCTGATGCCGGCCGTGGGCGTGCCGCCGGGCTGCGGCGTCTGATTGACCGGCGCCGGCGTCGGGGTATCCCGATGTGGTGGGAACGGATTGAACGCGATATAGGGATTGATGGCAATCGCTACATACGCCAATATCATCAGCACCGTGATCACGACGATCACAATTGTCAGGATCTCAAGGCCGCGATCGCTCATTTTGCTGAGCGGATTCGTGAGTTTCCTGGCCATCGCCAACAATCCTCCTGACTAACGCGCTTGCAGCGTGAAATGCCTCGCCTTGCCGTCGCCGCTCATTTGAATCACCCAATCGTGCGGGTCCTGATCGGCCACGTTCAACAATTCGTCGTAGCCGGCCGCTACATCGAACTGCGGCGACAGCCCCAAAGCCCCTACCAACACCTGCCCGCGCCATAGGCTGAAATTCAGCCTGACCGGGTCTTCGCCGGCAAGGGCCTGCTCCGCCTGCATGCGTCGCAAGGCGTATAGGGCGCTCCAGCTCTCGCTGACCGGCTCGGCCAGCCCGACGCCGGCCGTATCCCACGTCGTTACCAGGCTCAACCCGAAGCTCTGTTGCGCCGCCCGCCACTTGAGCATGGCCCACTGCAACTGAACCTCCGCTTTGGACAGCGCCGAGCAGTCCTGGCATTGGGCCAGCGACGCCAGAGCGGCCTCTTCGGCCAGAAGCGCGTTGGCAAGATCAGCGACCAAGGCCGGCTTGGGCGGGCCGGCCTGCAATTCCAGGACGGACACCAGCGCTTCGGCCTTCTGCCGGCGCGCTTCTTGCGCCTGACGCAGGCCGGCCGGCAATGCGGCGGCCGGCGCATCCGCTGCGCCCTCGCCTTCCCCGCCAACGACCGCCCCCAGGGGAATCGTCCAAAGGGCGGGCAACTGGCCGTCCTCTTCGCCCTGGCTCCCGGTGGTCACATTCACACGGGTGTCCTTCGCGCCGGCGCGTTGCAGGGCCTCGCTCAAACGCGTCGCCATCTGCTGCCGTTGGGCCGGCTTCATCTCGGCGCTGACCTGCGTCACCAATTTAGCCTGTTCCAACAGCGCCAGCGCCTCTTTGCGCTCGCCCAGATCCAGCAATCCCAGGCCGGCCTGAAATAGCAGCTCGGCCCGGCTCCAATCGCCCAGATCCGGACTCAAGACGGCCACCGTTTCGGCCTTGTGATACAGAGCGCCGGCCATGTTGGCGTCTTTCCGCTCCGCATAGGCGGCCGCCACGCGCAGCAATGCGCCGCCCCGCACCCGGTCGGATAGCGTGACGCTGTACGCCAACACCGACAGGGCCGTCTCCGGCTCGCCCTCGATGAGCGCGCGATCAATCACCGCGCTATCGGGCCAGCCGGCCAGACCGAGCAGCGCCAAACGCGACTCAACCGACGCCGACGCAATCCACGCCGGCATCGGTTCCGCCAATGGAACGGAGACGCTGCGCCGACTCAGTACCAGATAGGCTCCTAGCGAGCCAAAGCCGGCCGTGATGAAAAGCGCCAGCAAAATCCAAAGTATGGTAGTGAGCCGACGCGGACCTCTGCGCATTCTCTACTCCCTCGCTTCCTCAGTATAACACCATTCCGGCAGAATGTCCAGCATTCCGGACGGAATGGCGTAAATCTATGCAGTTCCGGAGAGAGTGACACAGATCCGGACGTCATTCGAACTTCACGTTGCGCTCGATCTTCGCCTTGGCCTTCTCTTCTTCAAGCCAGGTGACGAAATTGTCGTGCAGCAACCCCTGGCGCATTTCGGGCGTGAGCGCCCGCTGGTCCTCTATTGCCATCACCTGCACGACATAGAAACCGAAGGGCGAGGGAATGGGGCCGAAGACCTGCCCCGGCGCGGCGCTAACCAACGTTATCTCGATATGCTCTTCAATGACGCCCATGCCCACGGGCAAGAAACCGCGGTCTCCGCCATTTTCGCGCGATTCTTCATCAAGCGAGTACTTCTTCGCCAGCTCTGCAAAATTCGCGCCGCCATCCAGGCGTTTCCGCAGGTCTCTGGCCGTAGCTTCATCTTCCACCAGGATTTGCCGCAGATGGATCTGCCGCATCTTGTCGGGGACCTTCGTGCCCAACTGGCGCATCAGCTCATCGGTCAAGAGCTGGTTCCGCAACACGTTGCCGTACTGCTCTCTGGTCATATTGTTGTTCTGCAGCCACTCATTGAACTTCACGGCGCCGCCGCCGGCGATCATGTCCGCTTCGACGCGTTGTTGCAGCACCGCATTCGTCACGGTAATCCCCTTCGAGGCGGCGACCTGCGCGATGAGCACTTCTTCGATCATGGCTTCGAGCACCTGCCGGCGCACTTCCAGAGCCAGCGGCTTGCCCTCTTCTCCAGAAAACGACATCCCCTGGGAAACCATCGCGGCCTGGAACTGCGCGACCTGCTCTTCGTATTTCGACCGCAAAACCCCTTGCCCGTTGACAGTAGCGGCTAATTCGCCGGGGGCAGAGGGCGTAATCATCGGTGTAAAGGTCACCGGCGCGCGCGTGACTTCGGGAGCGGGGGTCTCTTCCGGGGCCTTCTTGGCGCATCCCACGAATATGCCGGCCAGCGCAATACACAACAAGAGGCCCACCCATAGACGACGATCACTCATAGCGAACTGATCTCCTTTTGCGTGATCATAGTGAGTAGACGCAGCCGGCATCGCGCCGGCGCGCCCGATATTGCACTTAACAGATCTATTATACATAACCCGCCGGTTTCGCGCAATAGTCCATTGCTCTCATTTGATGTTTTAATGTTTACTTTCGGCGCAAACGAACACGGATTGCGTTTCTACCAACGCAAAACCGAGGCCCAGATAGAGGGCGCGCGCCGCCGTATTGCTGGAAGCTACCGTCAACCAGATATCCGGCGCGTCAGCCAACGCGGCGATGGCCGCCTGCATCAGCGCCCGCCCCAGGCCGCGCCGCGCGTGCGCCGGCGCCACGCCCAGCTCCCCGATGCGCCCCGCGCCGGCGCGCAGCCGCTGCGCCAACACGTAGCCGGCCAGGGGCGCTCCGGGCGTCGCCTCGTCCAGAACGACGAAACAAGCCCTGGCGTCTCCCTCGCTCAACATCTCCACCAGCTCGCGCGCGCCGGCCGGCGTCGCCAGGCGCGGCCACACCAACGCTTCCAGCGAATGGCGCGGCAATTGTGGGAAGAGCTGCGCGGCTGGCTCCACATATTGCGGCTGCCAGGGAACCAGACGGTAGCCGGCCGGGAGCGCCGGCGCGCCGGCGACGCTTGGCGGCTTCAGGATCATCTTCTCCACCAGTAGCTCATCGAAGCCGGCCGCCGTAAAGGCGCGCTGATAGGGCGCTGGATCGGCCTGCCGCGCCTGGTAGATGATCACGTCGGCCCCCGCGGCCCGCCAGGCCGGCAAAGCGCGCGCCAGCAGGGCGCGCACGGCCGGCTGCGGATCGGCCTGACCGACCGCCAGCAGCGAGACCAGGACGCGGCCGGAACGCCCCTTCCAGATCAACAGCCCGACGACCTTGCCATCGGCCCACGCGACCAGTCCGGTCGCCGCGCCGGCGTGCGCCTGCGCCACGGCCTGGCGCGCCGCGCCAGCCGGATAGCCGGCCGCGGCCAATTCCTCGGCATGGCGGCTCACCAGCGCCTTGATGGCGTGCTGTCGAGACAATGGCTCCACGCGCATGACAGGCCCTCCGCGTGGCATTATAATGGGTCGCCGGCGCGTCGGCAAGAATACCCCCTGGCGCGCCACGCGTTGATGAAACCGTCTATCTATGTTATACTCCGGCCGTCACGTCTTGATATTGGAGGCCGACATGCCCGATGTCCGCGTGCTAATCATTGACGACGAGCAGAATATCCTCGATGTGGTGAGCGCGTACCTGCGTAAAGAGGGCTATACGGTCTTCACGGCCACGGATGGCCCGGCCGGCCTGCGCGCCGCCCAAAGCCTGCAACCAGACATCATCATCCTCGACCTGATGCTCCCCGGCATGGATGGCATCGAGCTGCTGGTGGAGTTGCGCCGCGGTTCCAACGTCTACGTCATCTTGCTCAGCGCCCGCTCCGAAGAGACCGACAAGATCGTCGGCCTCTCCGTGGGCGCGGACGACTACCTCACCAAGCCCTTCAGTCCGCGCGAGCTGGTGGCGCGCGTCAAGGCCGGCCTGCGCCGGTTGGGGCCGGCCGCCGGCGAGCGCGCCGAAGTCCTCGCCTTCCGTCGCTTCCGCATTGACCCGGCCCGCCGCAAAGCCTGGAAGGACGATGCCCTGCTCGATTTGACCGGCATCGAATTCGATCTCTTGCTGGCGCTGGCGCAACACGCCGGCCGCGTCTTGAGCCGCGACCAGCTCTTGCAGCGCATCTGGGGCCACGACTTCTACGGGGAAGAGCGCGTCGTGGACGTGCATATCGGCCATATCCGCAAGAAGTTGGGCGACGACCCGAACAGCCCGCACTTCATCGTCACCGTGCGCGGCATCGGCTATCGCTTCGAGGACGAGGGAATCGGCGCATGAAGCGTTGGCTGGAGCGCAAATTCGGACGCCGGCTGCTCCTTTCCTATCTGCTGGTGGCCGCGGCCGGCATGGCGATCCTGGCCCTGACCTCGGAGTTGAGCATCCCCACGGCCATTGACCGCCATCTGGCCTTGATGGCCGCGCCGGAAACGTACCACAATGGCGACGAGATGTACGCCGACCTCTACACCAGCTTCCAAAGCGCCTTCACCGATGCGCTGCTCCTGGGCATCCTCACGTCGGTCGTGGCCGCCGGCGCCGCCAGCCTGCTGCTGAACCGCCAGATCACCCGCTCCGTGGAGCGCCTGACCGAAGCCAGCCGGCGCATCGCCGACGGCCATTATGACGAACGCGCCCCGGCCCCGCCCGCGCCGGCCGGCGATGAGCTGGCCGAGCTGGCCCGCAGCTTCAACCGTATGGCCCAGGCTATCGAAGGCGCCGAAGCCCTGCGCCGCGAGCTGGTCGCCAACGTCGCGCACGAGCTACGCACGCCGCTGGCGACGATGAAGGGCAATCTGGAAGGGATACTGGACGATATCTTCGCCCCCGATGCGGAGCGCATCGGCCTGCTCTATCAAGAGGCCCGCCGGCTGGAAACCCTGGTCAACGATCTGCAAGAACTGAGCCGCGCCGAGGCCGGCGTCGTGCCCCTGAACCGCCAGGCCGTCGCGCCGGCCGAGTTGGCCCGCGCCGTAGCGGATCGGCTGGCGCTGCAATTCCAGGATAAGGGCGTCGCCCTGGCAACCGACGTCCCCGACGACCTGCCGACCTTGATGGTGGACCCCGACCGCATCGGTCAGGTGATGCTCAACCTGGTGGGCAATGCCCTGCAATACACGCCGGCCGGCGGTCGTGTGGCCCTTGCGGCGCGCCGCGAAGGC
>CAIQJD010000600.1 GCA_903872005.1 uncultured bacterium
AGCGGCACCAGGAGATACCAGATGCCGGCGGTGTACATCAGCACGTTGCCATCGGCGACCATGTCGAGGCCCCACCAGAACCAGTTCTTGTAGAGGAGCGAGTCAATGGCGGCGGGGTTGAGGTCAACGCCGGCCAGCAGCTTGGGCAGGCCGTAGACCAGGATCAAGACGCCGGCGGTGAGGAGGACGATGGCGTTGATGACGGTGTCAATGGAGCCGCGCCCCACCGCGACGATGAAGACCGGCAGGTTGTCGTAGACCGGGTCGAAATCGTCCTTCTGCTTGATGCCCAGCCAGCGCAGGAGGCGCGAGATGCCGAGGGCAGATTTCAGGAATTGCCCGAAGCGGTAGGGGCGCGGGTTGCTCTTGCTCAGCACGGTGCTGAAGATGTTGAAGGCGAAGAGCAGGATGTTGACCATGATGACCGCCGCGCCAAGCACGAAGAGGACGCTGCCGACCACGGGGACGCGGTCATAGGATACGGGCAACGGCCAATACAGGGTGTAAAGAGCGTTGAAGAGGGCGAAGAAGCCTGAACACCAGCAGATGAGGACGCCGGCGATTTGCAGGAAGAAGTTGGCCGGGATCAGCTTCTTGTGGCGGATCTCCTTCTTGAGCAGGAAGGGCACGAGGAAGTAGAAGGCGCCCATCACGCACAGGTAGGCCCAGCCGTAGATGCCGACGATGGGGTGTGCGGTCAGCATGCTGTAGAACAACTCGGCGGTGGTAGGCTCCGTGCTGACGGGACGAATCGTGTTGAGCGCCGTCTCCATGCCATGTAAGAGCTGGGGAGCCAGCAGTTGCGTGCGCATGAGGATGCCTTCGAAGCCGGAGAGGGCCAGGAAGAGGAGTCCGACGACGGCAAAGCGTAACGTCCATTTCTCTATCCAGCCGAGACGATTCATGGCGTTAGCCTCCTTTGGTAGTTAGGGTGTGACCTGGATGGCATTGGGCAGATACATCTCGGAATGCCGCGGGCCGGAATACTCGGTAGAGCGAATGTCGTAGGAGCCGGCGGCGTCGAACTTCCAGAGCAGGCGATTTTGGTAGCCGGGGATCACCTGCATTTGGGCGACCATGGTGCTGTCCTGGCGGAAGATGCCGAAGCCGTAGGTGACGTCTTTGGAGGTGGCGACGAACTCGACGTACTGGCCGGCTTTGACTGTGACTTGCTTGGACGGGAGCTTAATCTGATAGTCTTCCATTTCGACGGCGATGGTCTGCGCCGGCGTGGGCTTGGACCAGATTTGCCACTTTTGCCAGGGAACGAGGGGCGACAACGTAATCACGTTGAAGATCAGGAAGATGGCGATCAGCACTCCGAACCAGATGCGTTCTTCTCTGTCCATAGCGATTCTCCTCTGCTAGTCTCCTTTGGAGCGGACTTTTTGCGTGAAGTAGAGCAAGAAGACGGCGATGCCGGCGATCACGATGGTGTAACCCCACCATACTACGTCTGTTGCGTACATACGACCTCCCTCCTTTCCTGAAGATAGCGACGCCTGATGCCTGTGGCGGCGCTTCTGTGATTGGCTTCCGATATGCGCCCACGCCAAACTAAATCCGTCGCGCCAGAAGATGGCCGGGGAGCCTGGGACGGTGATTTGCGAGCGCTCCGCTCAATCGCATTTCCAGTATCGCGCCACAGCGTGATCGGGTCTGTGACAAAAGTCACTTTCTGGACGATGGCTACGGTGTGCTCTGTGTGGTCTTGAGTCGAAGATGTTGGGGGCAAAGGCGACCCTTTGCCCCGGCAGGTTCACAAGACTGCGCCGACCGTTAGGAAGATCAATGATGTGAGCATGTAGATGGAGGCAAACTTGAAGATCGCGTAGTTGAGGCGGGCGGAAGGCTTGAAGATAGCCGTGAAAGAGAGCGCGACCATCACCGCGCTGAAGAGGGCTAACAGTGCGATGCCTATCAAACCGATGCTGAGCCAAGAGCCAGAGGCGATGAGGCAGCCGGCCGTCCAGAGGTTGGAGATGGCGATGAACCAGCGCGTGGCCGGCAGGCCATAGGCTTGCGGCCAGGTGGGGATGCCGGCTTCCGCGTAGTCGGCCGCGTAGCGAATCCAGAGCGGCATGATGTGGCTGGGAATCCACAGGAGGATGGAGAGAGCCAGGACGATGCCGAGGCCGTCTACGGCGCCGGTGCACAGGGCGCGGCCGGCCAGGATCGGCATGGCGCCGGAGATGCCGCCGAAGATGATGGATGAGGGGGAGCGACGCTTGAGCCAGAAGGTGTAGATGACCAGATCGAAGAAGACGCCGGCGCTGATGAGCAGTCCAAAGAGGCCGTCCAGGGCGAAGGCGGCCGCCAGTCCGATGAGGGTCAGGGCCAGGGCGAAGATCGTCGCTTGGAGGGGGGAGATGAGGCCGGCCGGCAGCGGGCGGTTGGTGGTGCGGGTCATGCGGGCGTCAATATCGCGATCCGCGACCATGTTCAGCGCGGTGGTACCGCTGACAGCGAGGAAGAGGGATAGGGCCATCCAGACAATGGTGCGCGCGGACGGTTCGGCCGGCCGGGCGCTGAGGTAGCCGGCAAGGCCGGCGGCCAAGAGCAGGAGGGTCTGCCGGCTCTTGGTGAGCACCCAGTAGGCTTGCAGCTTGCTGAGGCGAGCGGAGCGCGGCCGGGTCGGCGCGTTTTCGGTGGCCGGCGCAATGACGTTGCAGGCGCTGAGAGGGTCAGTGGACATGGGTTTCGTCATCCTTTGCGGCCCACAGGCCGGCCGGCGCGAAGAGGTCCACGAGCCGGGCGGCCAGGAAAATGGCGAGGGCCATGAGCGCCACGCCAACGCCGAGGTCCAGGTAGAGCGTCGTCCAATCACGATTGACTTCGGGCGGCAGGAATTCGTAGAATGCGGCGAAAGTGAAAGCGACGTTAGCGCCGATGAGCACGCCCCAGCCGAGAATTTGGCGCAGGACGCCACGGGCGCGCAGCCGGTCGGCGATGAGCAGGATCATGATGATGGCCGAAGCCGTGGCCAAGATGTGCCAGTGCCCCACGAGGATGCGCCGCTCGGCTTCGAAGGGCCAGAGCCGGAAGATGGTGCGAAGCTTGACGGCGGTGTAGAGGCCGGGGAAGACCATGACGCATTGCAGCCAGATGATCTGGAAGAAGACGCCAAATTGAAGCGGGTTGCGGAACAGGGCTTTCAGGCTTTGGCTGAAGGTGGGACGCGTGATGCGTTGTTCGGCGAGCTGGTTGCGGATGACTTTGCCCAGGCCGGCGATCACCATGAGCAGCGCGCCGAAGAGGAGCACCGTAGTGCCGGCGTAGATGATGACATGGGCTGCTTTCTCAACCACCAGGACGCTCCAGCAGCCGACGGACATGATGACGGCGCCCACGATGGTGAGGGGCATGGCGATTTTGTGGAGGGGGCCTTTCAGGTCGAAGCGGCGCACGATCACGAGCAGGATGCCGACGTCAATGAGGGCCAGCATGATGTGCAGGTGCGCGATGACGGCGCGTTCGCCCAGGTCGTGGGTCTGGCGCACGATGTTCTCGGCGAGGACGGACTTGAAGCCGTTGCCGAAGTATGCGCCGGCGCTGGCCCCGATGACGGCCGACAGGAGGAGGCACAGGGCGGTGACGAAGAAGGCGACGCGCTCCAGCGAGATGGAGCCGACATGGGAATAGGCCGGGTCGGTATTGCGCTGCCGGCCGGGCCAGAGGCCGACGGCCAGCCAGACGCCGGCGTAGAAGACGAGGCTGAGGCCGGCGATGTAGAGGCCGTGGAGGATCCAGTTGTGGCCCAGATAGGCCCAGCCGAGGCCGCCGATGCTGGTGAGCATGAATCCGGGCGTGATGGCGCGGCGCACGGTGCGGGCGATGGCGTCGGAGATGGCGACCTGGTCGAGGATCAGGAAGGCGATGGCGGCCACGAAGGGGATCGCCAGGGCATGATAGACCATGATGATGCGGCCGACACGCGCGTCGGCCGGCAGGTTCACGGAAATGCCAACCAGCATCTGCATGGGACGGGATAGGACGCCCAGGAACGCGACGATGAGGGCGTCCCAGGCCATGGCGGTTAGCAGCAAACCCCGGCTGGAGCTTGTCAGGTGATCCAGGCGCGCGACGATACTTTTCACGATCTCAATTCAACCCCTTTCACTGGCGCGGAGAGCATTTCGCTACGATTCTGTAATACCACGCGGGGGCCTTTTTGTCCAACAGGGCGATGTGGACGCGTCGCCCTGATCTCAGTCTTGCTCGCTCGTCCCGCGCGAGGGCCTCTTGCTGTGGAGATGCAGCGAGAAGGGGCCGGCGGTGG
This sequence comes from uncultured bacterium, assembly GCA_903872005.1. The sequence goes on from CAIQJD010000600.1 coordinate 4,280, forward strand.
GCTGTACTTTGATGCCGACAAGGTTGCGCTCGGCGTCGTACCACCAGCCGGCCTTCACTTTGCGCCAGGCGTCGCGGCTGGCAAGGGCTGGCAGCGGACGCTCGTCGCGGTGAATGGCGCTCACGCCGGCGACGCCATGCAGC
>CAIQJD010000601.1 GCA_903872005.1 uncultured bacterium
CACCCTCTCCATTTCCGAGCTGTTCCGGGCCTACACCGCCCGCTCTGAGCATTACTCGTTGTGGGCCATCGGGCCATTCGGCAACAAGTACATGCAGTACGCGGTGCTCAGCTCGCTGGTGATCCTGCTGGCAATCATCTACGTGCCAATTCTGGATCCGATCTTCAACACGGCGTTCCTGAGCCTGGCGGACTGGGCCGAGATTCTGCCGTTGATCCTCGTCCCATCGGTCGCCGCCGAAATCACCAAGTGGTTCTTGCGCCAGGCGGACAAGCGCCGGCTGGTCCGTATCGGCGACGAGACAGAATCATAGTTCGCGGAAACCACTTCTATATCGAGAGGAGCTACAGATGGGCGTCAAGTTTCCGACCAGCGCCTGGGTACGCGCCCTGGGCGAAGCACTGAACGCCAGCGAGTCGTACGCGAAGGCGGCGCGCAACTGGGAAGGCGACTTCTATTTCGTCGTGGAAGCCGGCGGCCCGATTGAGGCGGACGTACACCTCTACATGGACCTGTGGCACGGCCAGTGCCGCGAAGCCGGCGGGACGGCCGAAGTTGGCCCCAAGAACCCCGTTTTCGTCATGCGCGCCCCCTACGCCACCTGGAAGAAAGTCATCCAGGGCGAGCTGGACCCGCTCAAAGGGCTGGTGGCGCGCAAGTTGAAGCTTTCCGGCGACATGACGAAGATCATGCGCGCGCCCCAGGCGGCCAAAGAGCTGGTGGACTGTTGCGCCAGGATTGACACCGAATTTCCCGAATAGCCCATCGCCGGCGGCCGGCGGCCTTCGCGCGGCCGGCCGCCGCTTCTCGTCGCAAGGAGGCGTCGCATGTGGTACTTTGACAGTCCGCACATCGTCTATGGCGAGGATGCTCTGAGCCACCTGGAGACGCTGGCCGGCCAGCGCGCCTTCATCGTCACCGATCCCAATGTGCAACGCCTGGGCTTCGTGGATCTGGTGCGCCGGCCGCTGGAACAGGCCGGCTTCGCCGTCGCCGTCTTTGCCGAAGTAGAGCCGGACCCCTCTGTGCAGACGGTGCAGCGCGGCGTCGAGGCGCTGCGCGCCTTTGCGCCCGACTGGATCATCGGCCTGGGCGGCGGCTCGTCCATGGACGCGGCCAAAGCGATGTGGGTGCTGTACGAGCGCCCCGACATCAGCCCCGAAGCCATCAACCCGATGGAAACGTACAATTTGCGCCAGAAGGCGCGCTTCATCACGATCCCGACGACCAGCGGCACCGGCTCCGAAGTGACCTGGGGCATCGTCCTCAGCGACAACGTCGAGCAGCGCAAGATGGCTCTGGGCAATCGCGAATGCCTGGCCGATTTCGCCATCGTAGACCCGATCTTCGTGGGCAAGCTGCCGGCCGGCATCACCGCCGACACCGGCATGGATGCCCTGGCCCACGCCTTCGACGCCTACGTCAACACCTGGCACAACGATTTCAGCGACGGGCCGGCGTTGCAGGCCATCCGCCTCGTCTTCGACTACCTGCCGCGCGCCTATGCGGACGGCGCGGACGCCGAGGCCCGCGAGCACATGCACAACGCCGCCGCCATCGCCGGCCTGGCCTTCAGCAACTCCCTCTGCTGCCTCTCTCACGCCCTGGGCCACGCCCTGGGCGCGTACTTCCATCTGCCGCACGGCCGCTGCGTCGGCCTCTGCACGCCATACTCCCTGGAATTCTTCGCCCCATCGGGCGCGGCCCGGCTGATGGACCTGGCCTACTGGCTGCGCCTGCCGGCCGCCAGCGAGGCCGAGGCCGCCGGCGCGCTGGCGGGCCATATCCGCACCCTGGCGCGCCAGATCGGCCAGCCGGTCAGCCTGGCGCAAGCCGGCATCGCGCGCGCCGACTTCGACGCCCACCTGGAGCGCCTGCTGGATCACGCCGAGTCCGATTCGCAGATTCTGACCAGCCCGCGCCTGCCGGATCGGGACGAGCTGGGCCGGCTCTTCGACTCTGTGTACGAAGGGAAGCCCGTAGACTTCTGATTATCCTAGACTTCGGAAGTCTTTCAGACTGCCGAAGTCTAGAGCGCCGAATAATCTCACCACCGAGGCGCAGAGAGCGCAGAGCGGATCAGGATAGCACGAGCGCGGCGTCGGAGTCCAGCAACGGCGAGAAGCGTATGCCAGCCAAGACCATTCGCTACGAGGACATAAAAGAACAACTCCTGGCCGATCCAGAAGTCCGCCGGGCGTATGAAGATAGAGAGCCGGCTTACCAACTGGCTCGTCTACGCATCATGTGCGGCCTTGCCTCATCCCGTTTGTGTATTTCGTGTCGTTCGTGGTCAACCCACCACCCTGGAGGCAAACCCACCCAATGACCATTGCCACTCTCGCCGCCGCGCCGCTGGGGCAGATCGCCGGCGATCTGCGCGCCGGCCGGCTTGACCTGTCGGCCCACATCCACGCCGTCTGCGACCGCGTCGCGGCCCTTGACCCGCAACTCCTGGCGCTCCTTCCAGAAGAAGACCGCCGCGCTCG
>CAIQJD010000602.1 GCA_903872005.1 uncultured bacterium
ACACCCCGCAAAGTGCGCGCCGCGTCGGCGCGCACGAAGACATCCGCGCGGCCGGCGTCCACCAACTCGTACTGCACCCGACCGAAGCCTTTGTCCAGGGTGACGAAATGGCCGGCGAAGGCATAAAGCTGCAACGCCAGCAGCGCCGCCGGCAGCGCGCCGGCCGCCACGCTCGCCGCTACGCTCCCCACCTTCGGCCGCAGCCCCTTCCACCCTTCTGCCAAAAGATAGGCCAACAGAATGAAACCCGGCTGCACCGACCAGATCAGATGGTTGGAATCAGCGAAGGGATAGACCTGCAGCAGGTTCCAAGTTCCATAGGCCAGGAAAAGGTAGAGGGGCGCGCGATGGGCCGCCGGCCGTCCTCTCAGGGCAACCAACACCACGCCGGCCAGAAGCAACAAGAAAAAACGCAGCCCGCGCCAGGTCTGAAAGGCAACGCGCAGCGCCTCCCGGGCGCTCCAGCCGGCGCCCAATGGCGCGCATAGCAACGCCACGCCCAGCGCGCCATATCCCACCGCCAGCCAGGGCGACAGGCGTCGCGCGCGCCAGATGATGGCCGCGCCGCCGGTCGCCCAGATCAGCAACAGCCAGCCATTCAGCGTCGGCGGCTGCACAACGGCGCGCATGAAGGCGCTGTGCCGGAGCGGGGCCAGGAAGACGCCCTCCAGGAATGGCCCCCAGCCGGCCAGCGCGACCGTCGGTATGACCCACCCCAGCGTCACTGCGGCGGCCCCTCCGCCCAACGCCAGCAGCGCCGGCCAGAAAGGCCGCATCGGCTCCGAGCCGGCCGGCCAGACGCGCGGCCAGACGACGGCCGCCGCCAGGGTCGCCAACGGGAGACCGAAGAGGAGCAGGTTCATCGCCGTGGGAAAAGAGCGCAGCAAAGCGGCGCCAAACAGCACGCTCAGGACGGCAAACCCGCTCGCCAGCGTCCAGGGGCGACGCGGCCGGCCGGCCGTGCTGCGCCATGCCAGGAAGAGCGCGATCCCCAACCCCTGGTAGACCCCCTGCGTCGTCTTGAGAGCCGCCGAAAGGCCCGTCAAGACGCCGGCCAGCGCCAACCAGCCCCAACGCCCATCGCGCGCGTAGCGCAGCGCGCACCAGACCGCCGCCAATCCCAGCAGGACGCAGTACCATGAGGGATACCCAATGTTCAGGTTGGTTACATTCCACGTCAGGCAGAGGAGATAGGCCAGCAAAGCCCAGCCAACCGGCATGATGCGGCGCGCCAGCACGTAACAGAGCGTGGCAATGCCGGCGCCTACCAGCGCCAGGAGCAGCCGGACCACCGACATCCGCACGCCAAAGAGCTGATAGAGCAGCGCGTGTAACACGATGGTCCCCGGCGGGTAATTGTCCGTCGCGAAGTCGCGAAAGAAGACCTGGCCGCTCATCCAGCGCACCGACTGATAGATCTGGTGCCCTTCATCCGAGATCACCCAGCCTTCGACCATATCCCACAGATTGTACCGATGGAAGGCGAAGAGGAAAGCCCAGCCAATCAGGAAGAGCGCCAGGACGAGCAGCAGCCAGCGCCGGCTACGCATGACTTGCCCCCGCCGGCCGGCAGGCCCAGGCCAGGCCGGCGCCCAGGGCCGCGCCAGCCAGCGCCAGCGGGATCAAGCTCGGCCACCCATCCAGACCGAGCGCATTGCCCACATTGAGGGCGAACTCGCCGCGCAGCAACAGGGGCAGCGCATACTCAAAGAGAGGCGAGCGATACATCTCCGGCGGAAAGAACTGGATGGAAGTGATCGTCTGCGTCCAGATGGAGAAGAGCGAAGCCAGACCGGCCGCCAGGAAGACATAGCGACCGATCCTGGCGCGCGCCAGCCACGCGGCCACGAAGATCATCAAGAAGGGCGCCGCCGGCGCAACGTAGCGCGGCCCAACCGCGAAGCCGCCCCACCACACCACCGACGAGGCGTTGAACAGAAACAGGACGACGATGACGCCGGCCGACATCAGCCAGGCGGCGCGCCAATCGCGCCGGCGCCACAGCACGACCAGACCGGGCGCGGCGCACAGCAAGACCGGCGCGTGGAAGAAGAGGCCGCGGAACGGGCTGAACGTGATGCCCCATAACCGCTCCAATGATGGCGCGGTCAGCGTCATGAATCCGGTGTTGACCTCAGTCTGCCATTGCTCGGAATAGGCGTAGCCGGCCGGCAGCGGCGTCCCGTAGATCGCCATGTCATA
>CAIQJD010000603.1 GCA_903872005.1 uncultured bacterium
CCGAAATCGAGCGCTTCCTGACGCACGGCTACCAGCGCATCAAGATCAAGATCAAGCCGGGGTGGGACATCCAGTTCGCCCGCGCGGTGCGCCAGGCGTTCCCCGACATCCTGCTCATGGTAGACGCCAACTCGGCCTATACGCTCAAGGATATCGCGCACTTGAAGCAACTGGACGATCTCAACCTGCTGATGATCGAGCAGCCTTTCGGCTATGACGACATTGTGGATCATGCCCAGTTGCAGGCGGTGATGCAGACGCCGATTTGTCTGGACGAGAGCATCCACTCGCCGGCCGATGCCCGCCGCGCCATCACCCTCAAGAGCGGCAAGATCATCAACATCAAAGTCGGGCGCGTGGGCGGCCTGGCGAACGCGAAGGCCATCCATGACCTGTGCCAGGCGGCCGGCTGGCCGGTGTGGGCCGGCGGCATGATGGATATGGGCATCGGCCAGGCGCACAAGATCGAATTCGCGGCTCTGCCCAATGTGTCGCTCCCCGGCGACATTGAGCCGAGCGACCGCTTCTACGAAGAAGACATCGTGGACCCGCCGGTGGTATTGAACTGCGACGGGACTTTCGATGTGTCGGCCGGGCCGGGCATCGGCCGGCGCGTGAAAGAGGCGTTCATCCGGCAGCATTCTATCGCCCATGTGGAGCTGCGCGTGTAGCGCGCGACGGGAGAGGTTGGGATGAAACTGGAGCATATTGACCTGTTCCTGGTCAAGCTGCCCTTCAAAGACCCATTCCGCACGTCCTTCGGCGAGACGCGGCATCAAGAGAGCGTCATCGTCAAAGTGCAATCGGCCGGCCTGGCCGGCTGGGGCGAGGCCGATCCGCTGTGGATGCCGATCTACTCCTCGGAATGGGCCGGCGGCGCGTTCTTGACGTTGGAGCGGGTGTTACTGCCGGCGGTCATCGGCAAGGATTTCGCGGATGCGAAGGAACTTCTGGCGGCGCTGGCCTTTGCGCGCGGCAACCAGTTCGCCAAGTCGGCCATCGAGTGCGCTTTCTGGGAGCTGCTGGCCCGGGCGCAGGGCCGGCCGCTGGGCGCGCTGTTGGGCGGCGTGCGCGAGCGCGTCATCGCCGGCGTCAGCATCGGCATCCAGGAGACGCCGAAGAAGCTCATCGCCGAAATCGAGCGATTCCTGACGCATGGCTTCCGGCGCGTCAAAATCAAGATCAAGCCGGGGTGGGACATCGCCTACGTGCGCGCCGTGCGCCAGGCGTTCCCCGACCTGAAGTTCATGGTAGACGCCAATTCGGCCTACGGCCTTAAAGACATCGAGCATCTGAAACAGCTTGACGCTTTCCATCTTGAGATGATCGAGCAGCCCTTCGGCTATGACGATATTGTGGATCATGCCCGATTGCAGGCGGTGATGCAGACGCCGATTTGTCTGGACGAGAGCATCCATTCGCCGGCCGACGCCCGCCGCGCCATCGCCCTGCAGAGCGGCAAGATCATCAACGTGAAGGTCGGGCGCGTCGGCGGGCTGATGAATGCCGTCGCCATTCACGACCTGTGTCAGGCGGCCGGCTGGCCGATCTGGGTCGGCGGCATGATGGATATGGGCATCGGTCAGGCGTTCAAGATCGAGTTCGCCTCGCTGCCCAATGTGACGATGCCCAGCGAGATCGGGGCCAGCACGCGTTTCTATGAGGAGGACATTGTGGACCCGCCGGTGCGGCTCAACCCCGACGGGACCTTCGATGTGGCGACCGGCCCGGGCATCGGCCGGCAGGTGAAGGAGGCGTTTCTCCGCGAACACGCCATCGCGCACGCGGAATTGAGCGTGTAACGTGGCCCCACGTGACGTTGTCATAGTACTGCGTTAGGAAACTTCCACAAGGAGTTGATGATATGCCGAGACGAAATAAACTGATGATCCCCGGTCCGGTGGATGTATGGGAAGATACCCTGGAGACGATGGGCCGGCC